>CALLAE010000010.1 GCA_938002665.1 uncultured Saprospiraceae bacterium
ATTGCATCCTCATTAGGACGATTGTAAGTGAGTACCTATAAAAGAAATGAATTATGAATAAGTGCCTTGTCTATCTGATTTCAATCCTATTACTCGGAGCAAAGATAGCCCATACCCAATCTTCCCATGACTATCTTAAAACACCAGCCAGCCCTTCTGCTGACTCGCCAGCATGGGCACAAGAAATGTATAAGCCTGCACCAAATGTACTGAAGGTGGATGCGCTTTATAAAAGCTATTATGAGGCACAGCCTTTCGAAAAGAATATTCATACTCAGAATTATAAACACTGGCGACCTCTAGTAGAAAGTTATCTGCAAGAAGACGGCAGTTTATTATTGCCCACCCTTGCTGATAGAGCTAAAGTTTTCCGACAAGTAACTAAGAACAAAGCCACTGCAACTAGATCTGGAAATGGCTGGAAGGCCATGGGACCTTTTGATACTTACACCACAGGCACGGGTCAGGTAGAAGTTTCCTGGCAAGCCAACTCTTATACGATAGATCAGTCGCTTTCTCATCCTACTATTGTCTATGTAGGCACGGAGGCAGGGGGCATCTTTAAAAGTGAAGACAAGGGGATGAACTGGTATATGGTTTCTCAGTCCACCCTCATCAGAACGGTAAGAACGATCAAGGTGCATCCGACTGATCCCGATATTGTCTATGCAGGTACTGGCAATGCTGTCTACAAAACTATAGATGGCGGTAATTCATGGACAGAAGTATTTAGCCTAGGAGGTCTAAATGCTAATGACCTTTCTATACATCCTAGTACTCCAGACCTTATACATCTAGCCAGTAACCAAGGTCTTTATATTTCGACTAATGGTGGAGTGGATTGGCTAGAGGTGCTCCGAGATAGAGTATGGGATATCGAAAGAAAACCTGATGATGCCACTGTTATGTATATACTTAAGTCAAATGCTCAAGAGGTGAGATCAGAGGTTTGGAAATCTACAGATAGTGGTTTTAATTTCTCAGAGCGACTGGAAGGCTGGTATGCACCTACGGGTTCTGATAGGATAGATGGAGGAGGAAGGATGACCGTAACGCCTGCTGACCCTGATCGTATCTATGTGATACTAGTAGGCCAATCCAAGGCTGGAGACAATGGCTATATTGGTATCTACAGAAGTTCTGATGCAGGAGAATCCTGGGACCTGACTGATCCTCCTGTTGGTGGCCCTTATACAGATGATCATCCTAATCTTGCCACCCTCAGCAATACCAATACCTTACAACAAGGTTATTATAATCTAGGCATAGCGTCCTCTCATTCTAATGCCGACGAACTGATCATAGGTTGTCTGAATCTATGGCGATCTTTCGATGGCGGAGAGACTTATGAAGTGATGGGTGGTTATCGTGGCAGTCTCGCTTGGATACATCCTGACCAGCAAGAACTGGAAATAAATGGTGACGACATGTGGGCCGTCAGCGATGGCGGTATCAATTATTCTACGGATCTATTTGAGACCCATGAGTCTAGAAAGAAAGGCCTGAATGCTTCCGACTGGTGGGGCTTCGGTAGTGCATGGAATGAAGACCTGATAGTAGGAGGTAGATATCATAATGGTAATTCTGCGCATAGGCCTGCCTTTGGAGATGGTAATTTTTTGCGTCTAGGAGGTGGAGAGGCACCTACAGGTTATGTGCAGCCTGGTGGACAGTCAGTCAGTTATTTCTCAGATATCTCAGCTAAGATTATTCCTCAGAGTCTAGATGGTGCAGTGGAGGATGTTGCTTCTCTTTCTATGTTTCCCTTAGAAACCTATTTTGCTAGTAACTATAGTGAGTTGGAGTTTGCACCTAATTGCTATTCTCATATGTGGTTAGGTAGAGAAAATAGGTTGTATAAGTCTATAGATAATGGAAACACTTTCGAAGAGGTGCATGCATTTGGAGCTGCGGATGATCCCATCTTGCATTTTGAAATCAGTAGAGTAGACCCTCAAGTAATGTACCTCTATCAGCGGACAACATTTTTTGGAGCAGTACTGTGGGTGACTCTGGATGGCGGTGTAAGCTGGACACAGAAAAATTTTCCGAGTGCAGGGTCTCAGCGCTCAGGTGCACTCATGATACATGCCCAAGAGCCCGGCACTTTGTGGGTATCTTTTGCACATCAGACTAATGATGGACAGAAAATATTCAAGACTACTGACTATGGAGATAGTTGGGAAAATCTATCTGAGAACATTCTGAATGGGCACCAAGTAACGGGTCTTTTTCATCAAGCCGGTACGGAGAATCTTTTCTTGAGTACCAACTTTAGCATTTTTATGCATGATGGTACAGAGTGGATGGCCTGTGATCAGAATCTGCCAAATCGTTTTTTTGCAAATCGGATGGCGCCTTTTTATAAAGACAATAAGCTGCGGGTAGCGTCGTATGGAAATGGCGTATGGGAAATGGAACTTCCAGAAAGCGGAGCACCTATTGCGCAGCCTACTGTGGACAAGCTTAGCTCTGATTGTAGTAGAGATACTTTTTATTTTGATGATTACTCGGTAGTAGAACATGATTCAGATATTGCTTGGGAGTGGTCATTCAGTCCAGAACCCGACTATGTATCTGATAGCTCTGCTCGTAATCCTAAAGTTGTATTTGGTGAGATAGGCAGCTATGCAGTCTCTCTGACTGTGACTAATAGCAAAGGGACAGATACTTATATCGAAGACGATATGATAGCAGTACAAGCGAGCTCTTGCAATCCAGATATCTATCCTGGTGAGGCCATTTTTGTGAGGCAGAGTGGAGATGACTTTGTGCAGTTGCCAGATATGCAATTGGCGACAACAGAATTTACATTGATGGCTTGGGTGCGACCGCTGTCTACACAGCAAGAGTATGCGGGAATTATTTTCAATGACAATGGATCTTATGGTCTCAATTTTTCGACGGGTAATCAGTTGGGTTTTCATCATGAGTCGGCAGGCTCTGACGCGTGGGCATGGAATAGTGGTCTCGTGGTAGAGCAGAATGTCTGGAGCCATGTTGCGATGGTGGCTAATGCGGAAGGGGTGACCTTGTATCTCAATGGTGTGCCAGCGGAGCGACCTCTGGATCTGGGTCCAGCAGAGTTCGGGACTATGAAGATAGGAAGCTACAAAGGATGGAATGGTCGTAATATGAATGCCATGATAGATGAGGTCAGTATCTGGGATAGAGCGCTGACAGTAGAGGAAGTAAGATCTCATAGACATATTACTAAGTCAGTAGATAATGCGGAAGGCTTACATGCTTATTATCAGTTCAATGGTGGTACGAGTAGAATACTAGATAGGGTCGGACTTAATCATGGTAGTATGAGAGGTCTTTCTATACTCATTCGTTCCACTGCGCCAGTAGGGGGTGGGACAGCAGCTACAGTTGCAGGTACGACTGGAGACTTGGTTGCCTATTCTTTTAATGAGCAAGATGCTTTGGTGATGGCTGAAATTGAAAACGGTAGCATGTTGACGATGACACAGATAAATATTCCAGCTCAGGATAATGAGGTAGCCTATGCCTTTCCTGAAGATAGTTACTGGATAGCAAATAGTTATGGTGCTGTAGCTGGCTCAGTGATGTCTTTTTTCGATCA
>CALLAE010000011.1 GCA_938002665.1 uncultured Saprospiraceae bacterium
CAGTCGCAACTATACTTTCGGTGGGTATCTTGCTCAAGGAAAAACTATTCCTGAAGTGCATCAGCTTATGGAAGAAACAGCAGAGGGATATCGTACGATTAAGTTTGCAAAGAGAATAGTGAGCGCTGCAGAAATAGATGCGCCTATGATTTCCACCTTGTACCAAATTGCATATGAAGGTATTCAGGTAAAGAAAGCCTTAATTGAATTGATACAAAATCCGCTTTCCATAGATGTTGACTTTCTGTGAAAAGCCAATATTTTAGTTCACTGCTTCTAATAATCACAATAAATTATTGTGATAGTCAGGACAAAATCTGAATGATGCAAAGAAAAAAGGGACCTCTAATGAGATCCCCTTTTAGATTGTTATTTCAAATGTCTATTTGGTAATTGCTATCTTCTTGACAGCTATCTTATTATCTACTATTATTTCTAAAGAGTATACGCCTGCTGGAATATTATTCACATCTATATTATACACCTTGTATCCTTTTTCCAACTTAACATCTAGTATCAACCTATCTGCTATCATACGACCTAGATGATCGATTAGACTTACTTTTATCTCAGAGGAATCTTCAAACAAATCTATTCCTACATTTAGTTCGTCTAATACTGGATTTGGAAAAATCTTCACATCAAAACCCTGTACAGGTCTTTCTTGAGAATTATTGACAGAAACCACTTTAGAATAACTAAATGTCTCATCTAAATCTACTTGTTTGACTCTGTAATAATTCACTCCGTTACTGAATCCTAAATGGTTATAGCTGTAATCTAAAGTACCGCTATAGGTGCCATAAACAGATTCTACAAAATCTACACTTAGGAAGTTATCAGTAGTGCCGTTAGATACTTGGATTTCATAGCGGCTAACATTTCTTTCATTGGAAACTTGCCATTCTACTTTATTGGTCTTATCCATATTCTCTACTGTTACATCTACCCAAGTCACTGGTAATGATTCTGGCATGAGGCCTGCATCTACAGAAGGCACATGATCACCAGGTCTTACTGTATACACCTGAGTGGTGTTAGGCCCATTACTCCCATCTACATCACTATCTGTTGTGTCATCAGTCCCTTCATTTGGTAGCGTGATAGTATATCCAGTAGGCAAGTTGAATTGAACATAATACTGATCTTGAGGTAACATATCCAACATGTACCTCCCATCTGAGTCTGAAGTGGCAGTAGCTATCATCTCTCCATCAAGATTTATAGCCTGAATTTCTACTCCCCGTACACCTGGCTCAGTAGCATCCCTCTGACCATCCGCATTGTTATCTTGCCATACAAAGTCTCCAATAGTCCCCGCAGGGTAAAAACCAGCACCAATATCACATTTCTCATCTCCTGACTCTACCATGAAGGCATCTGTAGTCCCTGGACCAAAAGCCCCTGTGACATCAGAATCTATATTTTCATTAGATCCAATATTGGCCATAGCTGCAACTAATCTGTTAGGTGGATTATTGAATTTAACATAGTACTCTCCTGGAGCAACACAGAACTTAAAATAGCCATCATCAGAAGCTGTTCCTGGCTTATGATCTGTATATAGTGTCTCTACCTTAACATAGAAAGGACCTACATTTCTATATAGCTCAACCTTCAATCCATTGATACCATTTTCATTGTTTTGCCATGTGCTATTCTCATTCAGATCAAACCATACCAACTCACCAATTTTTGCACATTTAAATACACCATAATCTCTACTCAAGTCAATCTCACCAGGTCCTAAAGTGAAGATAGGAGTTGTATGCTCACCATTAGTGCCATCTACATCACTATCAGAATTGGTGTTTCCAGATGAATTAGGAAAAGTAGATGTGTATTCGTCTCCAGGAATAAATCTAACATAGTAATCTCCTGGCGGCACATCATCAAAATAATACTGTCCGTTGCTATCTGTTATCTGTATTGCTATAAGATTCCCTAGATGATTATACAACTCAACCCTGATATCAGAAATAGTTGGTTCACCAGGGTCTTGTATTCCATTACCATCTATATCTTCCCATAAAAAATCCCCCACTGCACCATTACATACTGGAGCTGAGATAGATATACCAGGGTCAGAAGCAGAGCATCCATTGGCATCCAGGACTATGATATCATAGGTCCCTGCTCTAAGAGAAGAGAAAACATTGTTTGGACTAGTTGTGACACCTCCATCTATACTATATGTAAAAGGTCCTGTACCACCAGTCACAGTTATAGTTATACTCCCATCAGGAGAGTTACAGTTTGTATCATCTAATACTGCAACTGCAAGGGTAATCGTGGACGGACCTGCAAGTGTCACAGCATCTGTTATCTCACAATTATTGGCATCAGTAACTATTATGTCATAAGTACCAGCACCCAATCCTGTAAATGAATTGCTTGCAGAGGTTGTTATTCCTCCATCTATACTATATGCCAAGGGAGCAGTACCGCCAGTAGCAGTTATAATAATTGTACCATCATCTGTACTACAAGACATATCATCAGTGCTTGCTATCGACATTGTTATTGCTGAAGGGCCAGCCAGTGTCGCTGTATCAGTAACATCACAATTATTAGCATCAGTTACAACTATATTATAGGTTCCAGCTCCTAGCGATGTGAATGCATTACTTGTAGATGTTGTAGCACCTCCATCTATGCTATAAGAAAGAGGAGCTACCCCCCCAGTAGCTGTAATCGTAATCGTTCCATCATCTACTGTACACGAAGTATCATCTGTACTAGCAACAGAAATCGTATAAGTGCCTGGACCAGTTAGTATAGCCATATCAGTAACCTGACAGCCTGTCGCTCCTTCCACAACTATATCATAAGTACCTGCTCCCAGGCTAGTAAAGACATTATTAGCTGAACTGGTCGCACCACCATCTATGCTGTAACTAAGCGGGGCAGTCCCACCAGAAGCTGTGATAGTGATAGACCCATCATCGACAGAACAAGAACTATCATCAGTCGTAGCTACCTCAGCTATTGTTATGCCTGAAGGACCTTGAAGAGTAGCTGTAGCTAATTCTTCGCAACCATTAGCATCTTGCACCACTACATTATATGTTCCAGCCCCTAAGGCGGTAAAGGAATTACTTGAACTAAAAGTAGAACCGCCATCTATACTGAATTGTAGTGGGTCAGCACCACCAGATACTGCTGGAGTAATACTACCATTATCATTAGTACAATCTGTATTATCTACTTCACCTAGATCAGTTATCGTCATAGAAGCTGATATATCTACAGTAACTGTGGCAATACCTGAACATCCTGTGTCATCAGTCACTGTAACCGAATAGGTCGTACTAGTCGCCGGTGTAACTGTGATACAATCAGTTACTTCTGCAGTATCCCACAGATATGTATAAGGAGCTGTTCCTCCTAGAGGGTTAGTAACACATAAGGTCGAACTGTTTCCTGAACAAACTACATCAGGACTAGCATTTACATCAAAAGTTATAATTGGGCATGCACATGGACAACATCCATTTACAACATCGATATCTCCAAAGAATCCCTTTTGTTGAGAATCAGGAGACCTAGCTAAGTCTACCAAAACCGAAGTTTCTGGCCTTCCACCTGATAGTGGCATATACTGAATTCCATAGATACAGCCAAAATAGGTACAATCGACTCCCTTAAGAGCATCACCAGTAGAAACCACAAATGTATCTTCTCCCTCCACGCAGCCAGAAGGACTCATCCCCGCATAGGCAAAATCTATTCCTCCCAAAGAATTTGTACCATCATTAACTGTTCCTACTTGATATTGATAATCTTGATTGCCTGCCGGAGGAACATTTACAGAAGTCCAAGTAGCTGTACTTCCATCATATCTTAAAGTTCTTGCAAGGTGTGGTGAGATAGCAGGAATCGTTGAGTTAAATCCAGACTCTGCTAATAGCATAATAGTTCCGGTTAAGTCAAATTCTATATCAATAACTGGACTACTATAATCACTAGAGCTATTTTCAGTTTCTGATACGAACGGCATTGTTACTTCTAGTAAATCAGTACCAGCAACAAAATCACAGGTTACTGGATCTATCGCTACAGACCTTACTGTATTTCTTGTCCCATTATCTATCGCATCATTAGACCATACCGAATAGTATAGTCTATTCTCTGCATAATTATAAGCCAGTCCAACCACTCTCTCTCCTAATGGAGCCAGACCCGTGACTCCATCATCTGGAGCTAAGGGGTCATATGTAGATAAGAGAACTCCTGAAGGATCATGTCTATATATCATACCATCATCCAGATTTGTAGAAAATATTTGTTCACAACCTGTCTGATACTCTAGCTGTCCGATCCCAGCTGTTCCTGGCAAAGTAGCTATGACTACCGGATTTCCAGTCGCTCCATCTATTTGTATCAAATCAGCACTAGAGATAGGTGTTATAAGATTATATAAAGATGATAATCCCGTGTATATATTATTAGCCCCATCAACTGTAACACCAAATACTGAACCACCCAAGTCTCCTGTTGTCCAAGAAAATGCTTTTGCCTGTAATTCATCTGAAACATCATCAAATACTTGACCTGCAGTGTAAAAATCATTTAGAGGCTGAATACGATCTATTGCTAAGGTTACTGGATCATTTGATGTCGGCAAGCAAGTGTATATTGCATCTCCTACTTGTAAAATATTTCCACTATTACAACCTATGTAAAAGGGTCCTATGTTTTCAATACATGACATATCAGTATCTCTAACTTGGAGATCATAAGTGCCAGATGGCAAATTGTCAAATGAATTAGATAAAGACCAGGTAGCCCCACCATCTATACTGTACTCATATATTCCTGTACCACCAGTTGAGGAAATTGTAAAACTTCCATTACCTGTAGGATCACATAGATTATCTACAGTAGTTGCTATTGTTGATTGAATTGGCGGAGCAGGTACACCTATAACAGTATAGCAAACTTCAATTTCTATAGCATCTACCTCAGGCATTCCGACTTCTGTAGTTGAAAAATTTTCTAAGGAGAAGATTAGCCCAAACAATGGATCATTTAATAATTCTGGAGTTAAAGTCGTTCCCCAGCCTCCCGCTGGATTATAGGTAGCTGTTTCCCAGCTCCCAGTCATATTGGTCCACGTACTTGTTACATCAGCAGCATTGACAGAAGAAAAGGTGAAATCTCCAAACTTGAGTTGGAAATTTTCATCTCTAACATCTCCTGATGTTGCATTATTCCTTCTTGTCAATGTAAAGGAGACATTGTCTATGGTTGCATTACACGGAATAGCAAGACCAAAATCCCATACCCCAATAATTGAAGTTGAGAGACCAGGATTCATAGGAACAAAACTCAAAATTTCCACACCACTCCCATCTGGGGTATCTGTGACATCTGGTATACTAGTCCATACAGCTGTGTTACCTACTCCAGAGAGTCCAGAACTACTAGCATAATTAGTAACACATTGCGCTTGAATATTATTAAGCGAAAGCGACAAAACAAAAATCAGGCAAAGGGCAAACTTATTCATAACCTTTAATGAGTTTTTTAATAAAATCATCACGGTAACAAGTGTCAGTTCTTGACACGATTGCATACCGAAACATTTAGGTTACTGCTTTGGGAATAAGTCAGAATCACAAAAATAACATATTATAATTATTTATAATGTATAAATATATATTTTTTAGATATTTAGAGCAGAAAACGTCATTGTTTGATGTTTATCGACCATTTTGGTAGTCCTATGTTGCTAGATTGTTCATATCTTGAACCCAAATTGCCCAATGACAGTCGACTTACAAGATTTATTTCCCAGTATTAAAGGCATGGACGAGAAATCAATTTATGCCCTTCTCAGAGCTTTGAAAAACAACTTTGACCCTAATATTTTCGATTATTTTAAGTTTAAGCAATCCTTGTTAGCTATGTCCAAGCTTTCTATGGATAGTGATACCTCCTATAAATCTGCCTTTGCCACAGCCTCCACTATGGGCCTGACAAAAGAGAAACTTGTGGATTCTGCTAGAAAGTATATTTCTGTACTGGATAATGAAAGAGAATCCTTTGCCACTGCTCTTCTTGCTAGAAAAAAACAAAAGATAGATGGCAGAAAAGAAGAAGTAGTTGGTCTAGAGAAGAAAATAGAAGAGTATAAAACCCGTATACTGGAATTACAAAGAGAGATCGAAATCTTTCAAGAAAGGATAGATACGGTAGACCAGGACGTAGATGCCGCAACTATCCAGATTGAGGGAACAAAAAACAACTTTCTAAGTGTTTACAATACATTAGCGAAAGCTATAAATGAC
The DNA here is from genome assembly GCA_938002665.1 of uncultured Saprospiraceae bacterium. Lineage (GTDB taxonomy): Bacteria > Bacteroidota > Bacteroidia > Chitinophagales > Saprospiraceae > RFSX01. Next base: position 6,294 of record CALLAE010000011.1, read on the forward strand.
GATATCGATTCCATCACTAACTATTTATAAGATATAAATGGCAAATAAAACTAAAGCCCCTGATTCTTTTTGGAGTAAACCGGAAGGCAAAACTGGTGCCTTATTCCTTGTTTTTATGGCAGCTGCTCTTGGCTGGGTAGGTATAAATTTTGGTAAAGCTATAGTAGGCTTCGCTGGACTACTTTTGGGTAAGATTGTAATATTCGGAGTACTTGCTGTTTTGATACTGATGGCTCTAGATGGTAGGACAAGAAATCTAATCAGCTATATGTACAGAGGAATCATGAAAAAGATCACGAGCATATTCGTGACCATAGATCCGATGGGTATACTGAAAAACTACATATCAGACCTAGAAAGCAATCTCAAAAAAATGGGAAAGCAAATAGGAAACCTCAAGGGGCAAATGCGTAACCTAAAAACCCAACTAGCTAACAATAATCAAGAGATAGAACAAAATCTTGCCATAGCAAGAAAGGCAAAGCAAATAGGAAATGAAAAACAACTTGTTCTTTCTACTAGAAAAGCAGCAAGGCTCAAAGAGACTAATAAGAAATACGTTGCTTTGCACAACAAGCTAGCAGTACTCTACAGAGTTCTTACTAAGATGTATTCTAATTCTGAGATTTTGCTAGAAGATACAAAAGACCAAGTAAGAGTCAAAGAGCAAGAAAGAAAAGCTATCAGAGCAAGTCATTCTGCTATGAAGTCTGCTATGAGTATCATTAAGGGAGATCCTGATAAGCGAGCAATGTTTGACCAAGCTATGCAAGGTATCGCAGATGATGTGGCTAATAAAGTAGGTGAGATGGAAAGATTTATGGAATTGTCTTCAGACTTTATGTCATCAATAGATCTCCAAGAAGGCATCTTTGAAGAAAAAGGTCTTAAGATGCTAGAAGAGTATGAAAAGAAAAGTACCCTCCTATTACTAGGTGGTAAAGAAGAAGCAGACGAAATACTAGATCTCAACGAACCTAGGAAAGAAGTCGAATACCGTAAAAGAGATGATAAGTCTGATTACGGTAATTTCTTCGAATAAAAAAAATAAACCCAAACTTTACAAGGCCGACATATTTTGTCGGCCTTTTTTCGATTCACTATGTCGTATAAATTTAGAATACTAATAGCAGCTCTCCTTTTTACAGCTTGCAAGCATGAGCCAAAAAGTTCAACTCCAGACCCACCTACTGTAGAAAAAACTCTTTACAAAAAGTTCCATGGTAAGACGATGGGAACAACATATAGTGTAACCTTTTATGATCCTGAAAATGCTATAGTTCAGTCTCAGATAGATAGCGCCTTAATAGAAATAAATCTATCTCTTAGTACTTACATAGACAGCTCTACAATATCTAAAATTAACAATGGAATCAAGTATGGAGAAAAAGTCACTTTACTTGTAGACTCTCAATATAAAGAATATATCAGGACGACTCTACCACATGATATTCACTTCATAACTAACTTTGAAAAGGCGGGAGAAATATTTAGAAACAGTGATGGTTATTTTGATCCGACTGTCATGCCGCTGGTTAATTACTGGGGGTTTGGCTATGACCCAAAGGTTCCTGTGACAGAAGTAGACTCTTCCCGAATAAAAAATATATTGAAGACTATCGGTTTTGAAAAACTCAATTTAGAATATGATTCCAAAGAAATGGTTATCATAAAATTGGAAGGAGCGGAACTGGATTTTAGTGCTATCGCAAAAGGCTATGGTGTAGATTATATAGGAAAGCTATTAGCCTCTGCCAATATTGTCAATTACATGGTAGAAATAGGAGGAGAAGTTGTAGCAGCTGGAGAAAGCCCAAGCGCTCAGCCATGGAAAGTAGGACTCAATACTCCAAAAGAAGAAGCTAGTCTGACAGACTTTTCTGGTATAGTCCTTTTGCAAAACCAAGCACTAGCCTCATCAGGTAACTATAGGATCTTTCATGATGTAAATGGAAAGAAATACGGTCATGAACTAAATCCCAAAACAGGTTTTCCTCAAAACAGCGAAGTACTAGGTGTTTCCGTCATCGCACCTACCTGTATGGAAGCAGATGCAATTGCAACTGCATGCATGATACTAGATCTGAAGTCTGCCTATAAGTACATAACAGACTATCAGCAACTAGAAGCTTGTTTTTTTACAAGTAATAGTGAGGGAAAAATCATTTCTAAAATCACCCCAGGTTTTTCAAAATATTTAGCTCGCTAAACTATCCAGACACTTTAGCCCACACCATCCTTAATACTCCTAAGCTCACCAGCCCAACTACTGCTGCTATTCCCGCTTGAGCAAGGTTGCCTAGCAACAAATAGCCAAGGCAGAATAACAAAGCATAGATCATAAGTGAGCCGCTGATCATCGCTGTCAACTCAGCACCTAATTTCTGTTCTGGAATAGAGCTATGTGCTTTTGTATTTACCCTACCCCAGCCCATAGAGAAGGGTCTTATTCTATCATAAAAACTTTGTAGGAGTTTCTGCTCGGTCACAGGTGTAAGGTATGTAACCAATACCCACACAATAGTAGTAATGACAACATTGGTGAGCATTTTCTCATAGCTACTCATATCCCCTGTGTATCCTTTCTCCAGATAGACAGCAACTACAAAAGAAGATACCATGGCTGCTATTTCTGAGTAGGCATTGATACGCCACCAGAACCATCTAAGAATAAAGATGAGACCTGTACCCGCTCCTATCAGAAGTATTATACTGAACGCTTGGAGTGCATTAGTCAGTAAAAGTGAAAACAGTGCTGCCAGCACCATCAATGCTACGGTAGCTACTCTCCCTACTCTTACCAATTGTGCCTCAGAGGCAGCTGGATTAATCGCATTCTTGTACAGGTCATTAGTGATATAAGAGGAGCCCCAGTTTAGATGTGTAGAGATGGTAGACATGAAAGCAGCAATCAGTGAAGCCACTACTATACCCAAAAGCCCCTTCGGTAAAAAAGTCAGCATAGCAGGGTATGCTAAGTCATCATTTATAATCGATTTGTCTATCTGAGGAAAGGCGGCTTCGAGACTAGCAAAATCAGGAAACACTATGACTGAGGCCAAAGCGATAAGTATCCATGGCCAAGGCCTCAAAGCATAATGAGCAAGATTAAAAAGTAGAGTCGCTGCTAAGGCATTAGATTCGTTTCTGGCTGCCAACATCCTCTGCGCTACATAGCCTCCCCCACCAGGCTCTGCACCCGGATAATAGGATGCCCACCATTGTACAGTAAGTGGAATTATAAAGAAAGCCAAGAAAGCATCTTTGTTATCAAAAGACGGTATAAAATCCAACTTTGGCATCACATCTTTATGAGCAAGAAGTCCATCCATTCCCCCTACCTGGGGCAGATTGATAATAAAGTAGGCTGCCCATACTGTACCTATCATAGCCAATATAAACTGAAACAAGTCTGTAAGTATGATTCCTTTAAGCCCACCCAGTGAAGCATATGCAACTGTGACCACAGAGGCAATCATAATTGTCTGCACGGGAGACAAGCCTAAGAGCACACTACCTATTTTTATTCCTGCCAGACAGACCGTAGCCATCACTAAGACATTAAAAATAATACCGAGATAAAAAGCTCTGAAAAGTCTGAGGAATCTAGCTGGTTTCCCACTGTACCTTGCCTCATAAAATTCCAAATCGGTCAGAAAACCTGTTCTTCGCCATAACTTAGAATAGACAAATACTGTAAGCATTCCTGTCAATAAGAAGGCCCACCAAACCCAATTACCAGAAATACCGTCTTTTCTAACAATGTCCGTAACTAAATTAGGCGTATCAGCGGAAAAAGTAGTCGCTACCATAGAGATACCCAATAACCACCAAGGCATATCTCTAGATGATAAGAAAAAGGATGAAGAGCTTTTGCCTGCTTGCTTTGCACTATAAATACCTATAACCATCGAAACAACAAAAAATGCAGCAATTATGAACCAGTCTAGAATGTCAAGGTTTACCATGTAGAAATTGAGTTATCCTCTAAAATAGGAATATAATACTTCTATGAAAGTATCCGTTTATTAGACAAACTACAAGAATAACTTATAGCAAGAAATATCTGCTTTTAATCCACTAATAGTACTTTTGCACCCTCAACTTTCTTTACTACTAAATCTAATTGATTGGCACTGACTCTTACTTCTAGTTCTATTCCACTTTTTTCTCTAAAAAAACTTTGTTTTATAATTTGTCTTCTGTGCTACTCTAGTACAACATTTGCCCAAGATCTGACTGTAGTAAAAGGTCGGGTATTCGATGCTAAATCCAAACAGCCCCTCCCTTTTGTAGACGTCACTTTCAAAGGTACCTATGTAGGTGCCTCTACAGATTTAGATGGTCAGTACAAGATAAAAACTAAAAACCCTTCAGATACTTTGATGGCGACCTTTGTGGGTTACAAGACCTCTTATAAATTAATCGCTCAAGAAGACCGAAACAGAGTAGATTTTTACCTAGAAGAGGAAGGAATAATGGGTGAAGAAGTAACTATTATCGGTAAAAAGGCGAAGTACAAAAAGAAGAATAATCCCGCTGTAGAACTTATCCAAAAAGTCATTGCAAACAAAGACAAGAATAGAATTGAATCTCAGGATTATTATAATTACGAACAGCATGAAAAAATAGAAATAGACCTCAATAACATCACTCAAGATTTTGTAAATGATAAGAGATTCAAAAACTTCTCCTTTCTATGGAATTATCTAGATACCTCTGAAGTAAATGGTAGAACATATCTTCCATTGTTCATGCGAGAGATTCTTTCTACGCATCATTATCAAAAAGAACCTAAGATAGAGAAGGAGCGGAGAAATGCAGTGAAGATGACAAAGTTCGATGAGTCTATAGATCTCCACACTGTAACTGGTGCAATAGATCTGTTATATGATCCAGTGGATATTTATGAAAATAGCATCAGTATTTTAGACAATGATTTTCTGAGCCCGCTCGCGCCATGGGGAGTGAATTACTACAGATACTATATCATAGACACCACATATGTCAATAATCAAAGCGCCATTCACATGGCCTTCATTCCTAGAAACAAAACATTCATAGGCTTTACTGGGGATCTCTATATTTCTAATGATGACAAATACAATGTGCTAAAGACCGTCTTAGGTGTGACGAAAGATATAGCACTTAATTTTGTGAGAGATATAAAAGTAGTGCAAGAGTTCAGAGAGCAAGACGGTATCTACATTAAGAACAGAGATGAAATAACGCTAGACATTGCAATCACTGATGGAGGCCTAGGGATGTACGGTAAGAGAAACAGCGTACTAGAGAATTTTACTTTCGAACCACCAGATGACCCTAACTTATTGACAGGGCTAGGAAGCCTAATAGAAGCAGAGGATGCTTATGAAAAACCAGAAAGCTACTGGTCTGATAATAGGTTATCACAACTGACAGAAAAAGAGCAAGGCATCTATGAGATGATAGATACTCTTGTTACCATCCCCACCTACAAAAGACTAGTACTGACCACGAAAATAATAGCTACAGGATACATCCCAGCTGGGCATATCGACATAGGAGATCTTGGCGCTTTCTTTAGTAATAATGATGTAGAGGGATGGCGATTTAGATTCGGTGGTGAAACCTCCCACTCTCACTCTTCTAAGTATCAGTTAGAAGCATATGCTGCCTATGGATTAAGAGATAAAAAATTTAAGTACCATGGGGCATTCACCTACTCACTGACAGATGACTGGCGGAAAAATCCTAAGAACCTGCTGACTGCATCTTATACCCATGATGTAATTTTTCCTGGACTACAGTTAGAGTTTATAGAGGCTGATAATTTCTTGACCTCCATAAGAAGAGGGGAAGCCAATCAGATGCTCTTTATGGATAAGTATTCATTGACTTACTTTAATGACACTGACTTTGGTTTTTATAAATTAGGAATAGAAAATACTGCTAGGCGGCCTTATGGTTCTATGAAATTCTTAGCTACAAGAGATGGGATGACTAGAAATATATCAGATGTACATACAATGGAACTCAATGTAGCGGTAGAGTATTCTCCCAATGCTACCTTTCTTCAAGGCAGAAAAAACAGGGTCCCCGTCATAGATAACGTACCACGTTTTCAAATGAGTTACACTGGTGCATTCAAAGGCATTCTGGGTTCTGAACATGCCTATCATAAGTTAGCGCTTATTGCCAAAAAGAGAATTCCATTATCTATCGTAGGACGATCGCTTGCAGAAATGGAGGTAGGTAAGGTGTTTGCAGGTGATGACCTTCCCTATATTTTACTCTATATTCCTAGGGCAAATCAATCCTACTCTTTCCAGCGGAACTCATTTAATACAATGAATTTTCTTGAGTTTGCCACTGACCAGTATGTAAGATTCGCATGGCAACATTTCTTTGATGGTTATCTAATAAATAGGATTCCACTGATCAGAAAGCTAAACTTAAAAGAAATCTTGACAGCAAAAATTGTATGGGGCTCTTTAACCAATAGACTCAACCCAAGTAACCCAGGCAATGAGCATCTCATTCAATTCAACGAGAATGAAAACGGCCAAGCTTTTACGTACCCACTAGAAGGGAACAGACCTTACATAGAATATGGTTTTGGTATCTATAACATTCTACGATTTCTGAGATTCGATTTAGTAAAAAGAGCCAATTATCTTGATCATCCCAATGTGGAAAAATTATGGGGGGTAAAGGGTCTAGGATTGAGAGTCAAGATGAAAGTGGAGTTCTAGGATATTGTCGGCTGCAGCTTGTGACAAAAAGAAAAAATCCTACTGCTTCACTTCTAGGCCGAGCTTTTCTCCCTCCCCCAGCATAAAAGCGTAGGCTGCATCATAGTCATTTGGTATAAGGCCGTCTAATATACCTTCTCTGATACTATCTTTAATAACGCCTACCTCTCTGCTAGGCTTGAGACCAAAGGTTTTCATTATAATCTCTCCTGTAATAGGTGGCTGCCAGTTTCTGATTTCATCTTTTACCTCAACTTCTTTAAGCTTGACTTTCACTTTCTCGTAGTTCTCTTTTATTCTTTTAACCTTGGCTGCATTTTTAGAGGTGATATCTGCTTTACATAACATCATCAGGTCATCTATATCATCACCTGCATCGAAGAGAAGTCTTCGCATGGCAGAATCTGTTATGTCCGCATTAGTCAGTGAGATGGGACGCAGATGCAGTCGTACTAATTTTTGGACATATTTCATTTTGCTGTCTAAAGGAAGTTTTAGCCTCTTGAAAATCTTAGGGACCCATCTTGCTCCCACGACTTCATGGCCATGAAAGGTCCAGCCTTGTTCTTTAGAAAATCGCTTAGTAGGCGGCTTAGCTATATCATGCAAGATAGCTGCCCATCTCAGCCACAGATCTTCTGTATCCATAGCCAAGTTATCTAGCACCTGTAAGGTATGATAGTAATTATCCTTGTGGCCTATTCCATTGATAACCTCTACGCCTCTCAGTTTCTCAAACTCCGGCAGCACAAGTTCTAGGAGTCCACATTCAGACATCATATCTAATCCACGAGAAGGGATAGGAGATACTATCATCTTATTCATCTCCGTGATAATCCTTTCCATGGAGACGATCCTCATCCTATCCTTATTAGCCTTGATACCTTCTAAGGTTTCGGGATGGATGTCATAATCAAGCTGTGTTGCAAACCTAATAGCCCTCATCATTCTGAGTGGATCATCAGAGAAGGTTTGCCCAGGAGCAAGAGGTGTACGTATAATTCTTTTAGACAAGTCAGCCCTCCCATCAAAAGGATCTAAGAGCTCTCCGAAGTTATCTTCGTTAAGTGCGACAGCCATGGCATTAATAGTGAAGTCTCTCCTGTTCTGATCATCTTCTAATGTTCCTGCTTTCACTTCAGGCTTTCTAGAGTCATCACTATATGATTCCTTTCTAGCCCCGACAAACTCTATCTCTAGCCCCTCTACCTTTATCATAGCCGTCCCAAATCTTTTGAAGACCACCACAGGACTATCCAGTTCTAGCAGCTCAGAAACCCCTTGCGCCAGCTTTATCCCATCGCCTACACAGACCACATCTATGTCTTTATTATAAGAAGGCCTATTGATCAGTCTGTCTCTGACGAGTCCGCCTACTACATAAGTAGGATAGCCTAGGGCATCTCCTACCTCACCTATTTTTCTGACGATAGGTAATTCTTCTTCGTAAAAGAAAAATTCCATGTCTATGCTGGGATTAATTGATCTGTGGAATAATAGGCATATAGCTCATCCAGAATTTCGTTGAGAGTACCTGGATCATATTCTGTAACAAGACGAGAACGGAATTGCTTGACATTTCTCAGCCCGCGGAAATAGTTAGTGTAGTGCCTGCGCATCTCTACTACACCTAATCTTTCCCCTTTCCATTCTATGGATCTAGTGAGATGTTCCCTAGCAGCTTCTACCCTTTCCTTCAGAGTAGGTGGATCTATGAGCTTGCCAGTCTCAAGGAAGGTTTTTACCTCTCTAAAGATCCATGGGTTTCCTATACTTCCCCTTCCTATCATGATACCATCCACTCCATATCTATTTTTATATTCGAGGGCCTTTTGAGGACTATTAATATCACCATTACCGAAGATAGGAATGTGCATCCGAGGGTTGTCTTTTATATTACCTATACGTGTCCAGTCAGCCTCGCCCTTATACATTTGCTTTCTCGTTCGGCCATGAATAGATAGTGCCTTGATACCGACATCCTGTAGTCGCTCTGCTACGTCTTCTATCTGTATGGTGTTGTCATCCCACCCCAGTCTTGTCTTGACTGTGACTGGCAGATTAGTGGACTTGACGATGGCCTCCGTCAGACGGACCATTCTGGGAATGTCTTGAAGAATACCTGCACCTGCCATTTTGCAGACTACTTTCTTTACAGGGCACCCAAAATTGATATCCAAGACTTCTGGCTGAGCTTCCTCCACTATTTCTGCTGCTCTCCGCATAGAATCCATCTCAGCACCGAAGATCTGAATACCTACAGGTCTTTCATCATCATAGATATCTAATTTTTGGACACTTTTATGAGCATCCCTAATGAGCCCCTCCACTGAAATGAATTCAGTATACATCATATCACAACCCTGCTTTTTACATAAGGCCCTAAAAGGCGGATCGCTTACATCCTCCATGGGAGCGAGTAATAGTGGGAATTCGCCTAGTTCTAGATTTCCAATCTTCACCATAGTGCAAAAGTAAAGGGTATTTAGTTATTTTGGGCGATAACGACAGCTCAATTAGCTAGACTGGCATTTAAAAATACATCATATGAAAATCTACCTCGCAATATTGATCAGTCTCATTAGCCTGGAACTTATTGCTCAAAAACATAATATGCAAAAGACAATACATGATTTTACAGTGTTAGACATAGAAGGAAAAGACTATCCTCTAGCTCAATTAAAAGGAAAAAAAGTTATGATAGTGAATACGGCCTCCAAATGTGGGCTTACTCCGCAGTATGAAGAATTGCAATCATTATATGAATCCTTTAAAGAAGACGGGCTAGTCATTATAGGCTTTCCTGCTAATAACTTTATGGGCCAAGAACCTGGCGACGAAAAAGAAATTGCAGCATTTTGTCAGGCTAATTATGGCGTTACCTTCCCTATGATGTCTAAGATAGAGGTGATAGGGGACGAGCAGCACGAGCTATACAAATACTTAACATCCAAGTCACTGAATGGCGTAGAAGACTCCGAAGTACAATGGAATTTCCAGAAGTACTTGATAGATGCTTCTGGCAAAATAGCCAAAGTAATAGGACCTAAAACAAGCCCTAAGGATTCTGAGATTATAGGCTGGCTCAAGTCCTAAGTCTACAATAGATACATTACGCCTATTAGGCCCACTGTCCCGAGTACTATCGTATAAGGGAAAGCCATTTTCACCATTTTCATATATGAAAGGTTGATAAGTGGAGCTAAAGCAGAGGTGAGTAAGAAGAGGAAAGCCGCTTGGCCATTAGGCGTTGCAACACTTGGAAGATTGGTTCCAGTGTTTATTGCTATGGCTATTTTCTCATATTGATCTCGAGTGAGGCCACCATTTTCAAAAACTTGTGCGACTTCACCCATGTACACTGTAGCCACAAAGACATTATCGCTGATCATAGAAAGTAGCCCATTAGCGAGATAGAACATAGCAGGCTGCTGACTCGCCTCTAAGTCTAGTGCCCATTGTATAATAGGTGTAAATAAATGCTGATCATGTATCATCGCCACGATAACAAAGAATACAACTAAAAGTGCTGTAAAGGGCAAGGCTTCTTCAAAGGCTTTGCCTAGAGAATGCTCTTCTGTTATTCCCATGAAAGCCGTCTGAATAATAATCAATCCTAGACCTATAAGCCCCACAGAGGCAACGTGGAGCGCGAGGGCAGCTATCAGTAGAATACCAGAAACAGCTTGCACGATCAGATTATACTTTTCACGAGCAGTTCTATTTCTATCTTCTTCTTCAGTATAATTTTCAATTATCTTCCTGGCCACTTCAGGTAGCTTAGTACCATAATCAAACCAACCAGTTATTTCTAAAAGGATAGTAGTTATAAGACCACATACTAATACAGGCATTGTTACAGGAACCATTTTAGTAAAGAAAGTTATGAAGTCCCAACCCATGGTATTGGAAATCAATAAATTCTGAGGCTCCCCTACCTGTGTACATACACCTCCTAGCGCAGTACCCACTATACCATGCATCACAAGAGACCTAAGAAATGATCTAAACTGTTCTAAGGTTTCTCCACTCAGTTCCTTTCTATCCAGGACACCACTATCATCATAATCTGCAGAACTAGAGTGAATCTTATGATATACACCATAGAAACCTACTGCTACACTTATGAGTACTGCAGTAACGGTTAGTGCATCTAAAAAAGCAGATAAGAAAGCACCTAGAAATACAAAGAGAAAAGAGAGTACGACCTTGGATCTAATCTTAGTAAAGGCTTTACTGAAGATGTACATCAGTAAGGGCTTCATAAAGTATATACCAGCCACCATAAAGACTAGTAAAAGAATCACTTCTAGATTATGCTCTATCTCTGCAAATGCATGCTTAGGAGTTGTAAGCTTGAGGATTAAGGCTTGTATGGCTAATAATCCACCTGACTGAAGGGGGTAGCACTTTAAAGCCATCGCAAGAGTAAATATAAATTCCAGTATAAAGACCCAGGCTGTTATCATAGGACCTACAGTATAGAGTAGTACTATGTTAAGCAAAAGAAATCCTAAGATTGTGTATTTGTACCAATTAGGGCTATTGCCTAGAAATGACTTAAACATGAGTTATGGTTATAAGACTTTACAGTCGTGATTTCGTTTAAATTTTCGGCACAAAATTAAATTATTATAGCATCTAACCTTAGATATACCTGCGGAAAATCATATATACAAGGAATAATAAAAAAAAGCAGTACTCTTTATAAAGAATACTGCTTTTTTTCATGTATCTGAAAAATAAGATCCTAATCTAATAGAATCATTTTCTCTATGGATCTGAAGTTATCTACGACTAATTCATAGTACAATACCCCCGATACATTGAGGTCAGATCTAGAGAATAACACTTTGTTAATTCCTTTTTCGGCTCTTCTTTGTTCCTGATAGATCAGGCGCCCATTTATATCATATAGACTTAACTTAATCTCTTTATCGGCTGGTAGGTAGTACTTAATCTCAGTCTCTGTCGTCCATGGATTTGGTACATTTTGATATAACTTGATTTCCTTATTGTCTAAGTCATCTTGTTCAAAGTTCACCTTAAGTCTTAAGATTTCATCTGATACATAAGCTTCAGAATTCAGTCCTGTAATGTCAACTTCTACGATATCACTAGTCCACGAATCTTCTAGAATATTCACTTTAACTTTAAAGAAAAGATCTGATGATGCATCGGCTTGGTTTGTATCCCAACTGATGTCCAACTTACCATCTTGCAGTTTTGTAGAATTAAAATTAGCTGCAGATAGTTTAGTTGCTAATGGTATCAGCTCTATTACTTCAACTCTATCCGTGTCGAAAAATAGCGACGTTTGCAGACCATCTAATGTCGCATCAGAAGGAAAAGAAAATACAATTTCGGAATTCTCACCTCTAGTGTACTTTTTCTCTTTTGCAATTAAATCAAAATTAATATGAGACCTACTGGAAATCGCGCTGTTTGCATTAAGTTCTACAGTATTATTGACATCACCTACTTTGACACCAATAAAATCCACTTCCATATCAGCCGTCAGATTATGAATAATATAATTCTCATCTATGCTACTAGTAAATGGATTTAAAGCATCAAAGAAAATCTGTGACTCATCTACCATTCTCCAAGAATCATTATTAGGAAAATCCTCATATATACCTAGAATCAATTTTCTGAGCTCTACCAAGTCTACACCATTTACAGAATTCGATTTATCAATATCTGCAGCGATAATCTTGTATGGAGAACCCAATCTCTCTATACCCAAAATATGCCTTTGTATATGAATAAGGTCTAAAGTAGAAACGCCATTGAGAGGCTTGGAGTCCTTCGATGGATTGATTCTATATTGCCCACCCACTTGCATGGCAGGAAATGTGTAACTACCGGTTTCATTGGTCATTTGAGAAAGCTGTGATCCTTCTAGCTGTACCATGACTTCTTCTACTGCCTCCGCATGCTCGGTCATAACTTTTCCTCTTACTACAGCCCCACTGACGGCGTTCTGGCACTCTACAGTAAACTGTTTAGTACAATTCTCTACCCACCCACAAGGATCTGTAAAGGTTATATCTAAAGAATGCACTCCAGGATCAGTAGGAAAGTTATAATTATAGGTTCCATTAGTTAATATGTCTTCTCTGAGATCATTAGTGCCATCTGAAAAGTAATCAACTTTTGCAACGACAAGAACATCACCAGGAATTCCACAATTATTATTATCGTAAGCGATATCAAAGCTAACTATCAGTGCGGCTCCTCCTCCTATTCCACAATCTACAATTCTATATATATCTTCCTCACAATCTGCCACTCCAGTCTCAGGTGTAATAGTATTGCAGCTTACCTGTATCGTTTTATTACAAGTTGCTGAAGTACCACATTCATCCATAACTACCAGCTGAATAGCATGCGTTCCTATGGCTGAGATAGCAGAATACTGGTAGCCAGTACTGGAAGTGCCTGTCTCTAAATTATCTATAGTCCCATCAGCACCCAGATCTATTCTGGCTGAATATGAGAAGTTCCCACTCGAGGTACAGTTAGAAGAGCTAGCAGTAATATCAAACTCTACTAAGGGACCAGAGCTACTACAGCTTGCTTCTACAAAAGAAGCATCTTGACAGCCTGCAAGTGTTACTTGATTCTGAATAAGCATATTACATAAGCTGTTATTATCCTGAATAGAAACTGCTCCTGTACAGCTAGAGCCAAAACCATTAATATCAGTCACATAGACTGTCAATGACTGGGTTGTGTTTCTATCAGTACAATCAAAAACTCTTTCAGTATCCGTAAGATCTGTTGCCGAAAAACTATAATTCAATGTATAGTTACAGGGATTGGATGTAGACTCTATTAATGCTGCTGGATTTACCATAGCCATATTTATGGCAGGAGTAGCAGGATTATTATCGAGATCCATCGCTTGAATATTTACAGAAACAGATTTACATGCTACTGTAGGAGTGGTCGTATTAGTTACTGTAATTACTTTCGTACAACTTTCCGTATTTCCACAGAAATCAGTATAACTCACTACCGCACTATGTACACCTACGGGTAGGCTTTGATTAAAGTGAATAATATTTCCTACTGAGCTAGATGTAGAAGTCAGACTCTGTCCAGAATAGAGGTAGAAGTTCAGCGTACCACTAACATTTGTAGTAGGTGCACAGTCATCCAAGGCAGTAACTGAAAAGCTAACAGGCGCTGGATTACAATTTACCGAAGTAACCTGTAGAGGAGCACAACCCGTAATAGCTGGCCCTACGTTGTTGTTTACTTTTATAGCTTGTTGGTATACTTGTGGATTGACGCCTGATACTTCAGGAGAACAAGCATCCATAACCGTCCATGTTCTAACGATTTTCCTACAGGCATCTGAAGCTGGTCCTGCAAATGAGTAGACCTGATCAGTATAGCTATGCGATACATTATCACAAGTGCCTACAGAATATTGTGGGAAAGCATTAGCTACAGGAAGAGTGCCAGGCAAATAAGCTGAACCATTACATCCATTCGCTACCTCATAATCATCAGGCCAGTCTATACTGTTAGGATCATAGCCTGTTGCAGAACTAACATGAAAAGTTTGCGTACAACTACTAGATCCATTGTTATCAGAAGCTGTGAATATTTTTTGTATTGTTCCTATGCCACAAGTGCTATTTAGATTATTGCTAATTACAAAAGTAATATTAGAAGTACACTGATCAGTAGCTTGTGCAACACCATAAGTTGCACTATCATTAGGGTCAAAGGTAGTGCCGCATTCAATGGTGAAATCTTTTGGACAAGAAATTATAGGTGCTACTTTATCCTGTACTACTACCCTAGTTTCACATTCATTAATTCTTCCTGACAAGTCTATAGTTCTCAGAATTACCATTTGTTCTGTTCCCACATCTTGACAACAAAAATTGACTCTGTCGCTGAAGCCACATGGATCTGATACTTCTATAATATACTGAAGATTATCAGAACCAGTTGCTATCTCCCATTCTCCATTTTCATTTAGCAAGACATAATTACCTGTAACCAGAGGGTCGCCATTAGCATCCAGCTGACCAGCTGACCAGTTAGTATAAGTAGGAGCTAAGTGACCAGGCCAGCTAAAAGATCCATTATGATTGACATCAGTTAAGCCTACATAGGTAGAATCAGCTAGCGCAGTTACTATATCTACTATCCATGCCGCTTCTTCAGCAGTATTGAGGGATAGCATTTCTACCCCTAGTCCTGTAGCTAATCCGAAAGCCCAAGGGGCTGTAGTTTTCCATTTAGACAAATAATAAAAGTGGCCATTATGATCACCCAGATAACTCATGTCATCATATCTCGGTCTCTCACAATCGCAGTTAGAATTTGGTCTTCTGACAACTGATTTATAAAGATCACAATCATCAAAACTTCCGTCATCAAAGGTGGCAGTATGCGCTATGGCAGTACCATCTGACCTCAAAGACACAACTGAGTTCTGGTC
The DNA here is from genome assembly GCA_938002665.1 of uncultured Saprospiraceae bacterium. Lineage (GTDB taxonomy): Bacteria > Bacteroidota > Bacteroidia > Chitinophagales > Saprospiraceae > RFSX01. Next base: position 21,495 of record CALLAE010000011.1, read on the forward strand.
ACAAAGTGCTGTAGGAGATAAATTGTCTCTGATGGTAATCAAGGTAGAACAGCTTGCAGAATTATCACAAGCATCATACACAGTATAAGTGACAACGGAACTTCCACTAAGAGTTACGACTGGGTTAGTTGTCGCATTATTTATGAAGCCTCCATCATATTTTACATCTGTCTCAATAACTCTAGTACAATCATCTGTAGCAGATGGTAATTGTAATTCTAAGGTTCTGTCACAACCTACTGATCCATCCGCATCATATTCTAGTACAGTGGGGCAAGAAATAATCTGCGGTAGTTCCGTATCATCTATTTCTAAGGTCTGGACATGATTATATTCCACCGTGTTGTTACATGACCATTCGTACACATACCAGGTACGCATTAACTTTTTAGAACAACCAAAATCTACAATTACCACATCTCTATACTCTACGCTTATACTACAGTATAGGTCTGTGTATGGGAATATTGCCACTCCATTAGAGGTAGGAACTCCTGTTACAGATATATCTGGTGTTCCTTCACTATTAATTGGGTCTTGGCAAGTTAAGTTAGTATCATCTACTGTCAGAAAATCATTTGGCCATACTATGGTACTAGGATCAAATTTACTTAAGGTAATAGATTGAGAACAAGAAGAGGTATTGCCATAGCTGTCAGTTGCTTGATATACTTGGCTTACTTCTTTTATGAAATCATCATCACAAGATATGACCTCTATATCTTCTCCTAGCAAACTTATAGTTGCATCTGAGCATGCATCCACAGCAGTTGCTGAGTAAGCATTCATATCATAACAGTCTATAGTTATATCTGCGCAACTGATTACTGGCGGCAGTTTGTCTTCTACATGTATATAACCCCAGCACATATTTCCTGCACTATTTGTGACCTTACCTGTAACTGTTGTCCATAGATGATTCTCGTTTAGAATATTGGCTGGAATAATTGCACCTACAGCAGTTCTTAATTCTAAAGTATAATTAAGACCAGCAGTCGATTCACTTAATAAATCTTCAGCAGTTAACGTAGACATACAATTCAAGCCAAGAGAAAGATTTACATCTTGAAGGCATGAAATTGGTAAATCTTCAGCAGTGACCGAGATAGGGTTTAGAATAAGGCTTGCGAAAACGAAAGCAACTATTCCTTTCAGAGATATAAATGATCTTCTGGATTTCATTATAATCGATTTTTAGAATTTCCTGAATGACCTGGTTAAAAGTCATTCAGTCTTTGTGACAAACTCACTAGATAAATATGTGTCTTGCCGCTTTTGGGATAAAGCAAGAAATGCAAACATATTACATATTTTTATAATATGTAATATGTTGTAGTACAAATTATAACGAAATTGAGTAAAAGGCTAGTTTTTCAGTCTTAATCGATGAGAGTTGTTATGATTGAAGATATTCATATCATTAATTTCAGCTCCAAATAAGACATTGAGGGTTATAAATGAATGGATTTTTTCAGAGCTAAGAACAAATCTATCAACATTTATTTTCTTGATATCAGCATTCAAAATTAGGTCTTGATCTATACTGTACTGCTCTATTTGCGAATCTATCTGTTCTTGAATCGATCCTATATTATCTTGGATAGAGAAACTAAGAAGTTCTTTGAGCTGGTTTTTTATTTTGCTCTTAAATAGCCATGCAGCAGCTCTATGCACAACATTTTTTGTCTTAATATTTATATCGATATCATCTACATAGAATGCTTGCTTATCATTATCAAAAATTGGACTTCCCGTAATCAGTAGCTGTCCATTAACAGAACCTGAAACATTTGAAGACACTACTAATTTATCTTTCTTGTTACTCACTTCAATATCATTAAGCGTAATGCTTTTGTTATCACTGGAAAATGTTTTCCCTTTATAGTTTTCATTTAGATATTGATTTATTTTCTCATAGCTGAGATTTATAATAATATTTATATGAGATACTTCATCAAGACTTTCTTGCCAAGAAAATTCTGGAAGTCCTAATTCTGGAATTATTACAGGTTTCTCCTCAGTGATTATTGATTCACCATGGACTGTAATATTACCTATGAAATATTCTTCCTCATTGACAATTTCTGACATATAGATTTTCTGAGGAGATATACTGACCCATGAATTCATAATGGTATCTATCTGAATAGGGTTCTCTACGTACTTAAGCATCTCCAATACTTTATCCTTGATCGCTAATTGATCATTGATAGATTGATCGATTTGGCTTTCAAGTTGCGCTTTACTTTTATCAATAATATTATTGGCTAGTTTACCCAATGGAATAGAAAAACCTCCCAGCGATAATTTGGGTTCTTCTAGCCACTCATAATACTCAAGACTGGTTCCAGTGACTAAATTCCAGCTAGAATCTATATCAATAGAGGTTATGAAACTGAGATCCAGTATTCCACTCGCTTTTATGTTATTGATTATGGTGCTCTTTGTGATGCCTATTTCGATAGGAAGCTTAGTTAGTACTTTTCTGCCAGAGATTTCTATTTCAGCTAGTTCTTGCTTTTTTACAACTATCTCCATTCCCATCGCATCCATTGCCATCCCATTAGAGAGATAAGCGTCTATAATTCTATTGAAGGTGTCTTGCGATGTCTGCTTACTTAACTTGTAGTTTAAATTCAATGTGGATTTCAATTCAGGCATAACAAACTTTGTCTTAGACTCCTCAACTTTGGACAAATCTTTTGATGATTTACAACTGCAAATTAATAGAACAGTCAGTGAAAGTATGGCTAAGTTTCTCATAAAATTCTTTTAGTATTGTACGTCAAAAAGGCCAAAATGTAATCCATTTTGGCCTTTTAATTTTACTAATTATAGTTCTACAGGGTTATGCAATTCTCTTGGGAAAAAAAATTCCATATTCATTATTTTTTGGGATGGCCTCTAAACCGTTACTATATTTTTTGTTTTTCTATTGAATTCCGTGGGGTAATAATAAAGAGTGAATGTGTACAACATAGTATTACAAAATATTTAAGAGTGAAAAAAGAAAGAATGTGGAAGTGATAATTTGATTACCACTTCCACATGGATATTATTTAATTAAAATCATTTTCTGAGTGACGCTACTCTGACTTGAGATTATCTCATAGTAGTAAATTCCACCAGAGCTAAGGTCCTCTTTATCGAGAATTATCGTGTTATTACCTTTGATACCATCTTCACGAGTACTCGAGACTAGTTCACCTTCTACATTATAGACATTGAACAATACATTTTCTGCAGATGGCAGATAATACACGATCTCTGTAGACATAGACCAAGGGTTTGGACTATTCTGATAAACAGTAAATCTATCACTTACATATTCTTCAATAAACTCAAGCTCAACAGCCTGAACCTCGTCATCTAGATAAGCTTCAGGTCTTAAGCCCGTTTCACTTATGGTCAGATAATCACTAGTCGCTACGTCATCCTTGTACTTAAGTTGCAATCCGAATATATCCGCAGAATAGAAGTTTTCTAGTGATGCAAAATTTGCATTCCAACTGAAACTAATAATTCCTTCTGCTGCTCTATTCATATTGACATTAGCAATAGTTAGATCATCTACTAATGGAATAAACTCAAGTATCTCTACACTTTTCGGATCTAACTCTATAGTATATTGGAAACCTTGCAACTTTTCTATTTCGTACATAGAGAATTTCAGTTCACTTACTGACCCCTTAGAATTTGTTACTTCAGGTACAGAAAGTCTGACTTTCTCTCCACTTCGCTTATCTAAAGTCTCTCCGTCAAAAGCGGGGATAACTGTACCATTTACATCTCCTACTTTGACACCGATGAAGTCGACCTCCATTTGATCTTGGAAATCATAGATGATATAGTTCTCTGGTATACCAGCAAGGAATGGATTAGTAGGGTCAATAAAAGTATGACCTGCATCAACAATTCTCCAAGAAGTGTTTGATGGCAATTCATCATATAGCCCTAAGATTAATTTTCTTAATTCCACAAGGTCTAACCCATTTACTTCGTCTGATCTATTGATATCAGCAGCAATAATTTTATAAGGTGAATCTAATGGCTCTAATCCAAGTACATGCCTTTGAATAATGATTAAATCCAGAGTAGATACACCATTAAGATAATCCTTGTCCTTTTCAGGTAAGATCATATAGCTATCGCCTGTCTCTACACTTTCAAATGCATAGTACCCTTCTTCATCTGTCATATAGCCATCCATGTTACTCCCTTCTAGGTTTACCATGACCTCTGGAAGCATTTCATCATCTTCTGTATAAATTCTTCCGACAATATCATCTATAACAGGTGAGTTACAGTGTCCAGCTGGATCTAGTACTTGCAACTCATTATTGCAAGAATCTAAAAGAGTCGTCCCTGACCACAAGTATACCCAATAACCACCTGGTACTATTCCACCTGCATTAGCAGCATCTGCACAGTCAACTATGAAACTAGTAGTCATGTTATCAGTATTGCTAAATGACACCAAGAAACTATCATCAGGACAGTTGGAATCGATTTCTGCTAATGCCTGATCTATCGTGACCAAACCTGTCTGACTAGGCTGTATACTTTCCAGTATCTTACTACAAGATAAAATAGATGCAAACGTATCCAATACGGTAACAGTATACTCGCAGGTGCTAATGTTGCCACAATTATCATCAGCTGATACCATAACCGTAGTTTCCCCTCCTGGATATGTTCCAGCAGCATTAGCTATATTCATGTTGTCAGCGAATTCAGAATCATTACTTCCTGTAGGATTCATTGTACATGGATCAGATATCATTACCGGTAGATCTACAAATAGACTGCACACTGTTGCATTTTGCGGAATGTAAGCTACCACATCTGTACACGTGATCATTGGTCCTTCTCCATCATTTAATATTATGGTTTGTTCACAAGTAAAGCTATTAGTTGTGCACTCATCTAGTATAGTCCAAGTTTTCAAGAAAGTATCTATACAAGTACCAGTAGTCTGTGGTGAGACATCTTGGAAAGTAGAATCTACTACGATACTTACACATGGTATGTTAGGTGGCGTAATTATTGGTGAGCCAGCATATATATCTCCTAAATCTATACAACCATCTAAGGTTACCTCAGACATAGGACAGGTAATATCACCTTCAACAAATGGAGGCAACTGATCTACAGTTATCACCTGAGCACAAGTAACACTGTTTATACCATCGGAAATAGTGAAGGTTCTAGTAAAGGTACCTAATCCACAATTTCCAAGCTCAGTGAGTAATGACTCTACTGGTGCTGTAAGATTTGCAGGACAGTTATCTGTCGCTGTCGCTTCACCAAATAGACTGATATTACTCAACATTGAATTTCCACATTCGACTGTAACATCAGCTGGACATGTAATCACAGGTGCTATTTTATCCTCCACTGTTACTGTAGCTGTACAAGTGGAGCTGTTTCCTCCCGTTGTTGTTACAGTTAATACAACAGTATTTGCTCCTATATCACCACAATCAAAATCAGTAGGTGTTACTGATAGATTAACATTCGTACCACAACCAGCATTACTGCCATTGTCTACTTGATCAGCTGTAATCGTACCATTACCAGTATCATCAAGGCAAACAGTAACATCTTGAGTAATACAAGTAGGATCACTAGTATCAGCTATATTAACTGAAGTAGTACACGTACTACTATTTCCACAATCATCTGTAACCGTCACGGTAACTGTTTGAGGTCCAACTTCTGAACAATCAAATGTTGCTGGAGTTATAGATGAACTAGCAGGTGCAGTGCCACAATTATCCGTATACACATCTAGTACATCTCCTACTGTAAGTGTCACAGTAGGTGGTGTTCCTATTAAATCAAAACTTAGACCTGATTGCAAAGTACACGTAGGAGCAAAGTCATCTTCTATAGTAACATTGGTCGTACAGGTAGTCGAGTTACCATTATCGTCTGTCACTGTTGCCGTTACCACTACAGGACCAGGTTTATCATCACAATCAAAACTTGTTATATCTATTGTCTGTATTACCGGATCACATTCATCATTGGCACTTATAATAATATCTGCTGGAGCTAAAGAAGCATTTCCACTTGCATCTAGGTTCAGATTGAAATTATTAAGACAAGTGACCGTCGGTGGAGTAACATCTTGAACAGACACATTAGACTTACAAGTTGCTGAGTTTCCATTACTCGATGTAACAGTCAGTATCACACAATGAGGATTCAGTGGAATAGAATTACATCCAAAGAAATTAGGGCTCACCTCCAAAGTTGCATTCGGATCACATCCTGCTGTACTACTAATATTGATGTCATCTGCTGTTAAATTCAACATTCCATTAGGCTCAAGATCCAGCGTAATATCTGGTACTACATTACAAGTAGGGACAGATACATCCTGTATAGTTATCTGTGTACTACAGGTACTAGTATTCCCACAGCCATCATCCACCGTAAGCGTAATTGTTTTCAGTCCTAGGTCCATACAAGTAAAGTTATTAGGACTTATACTAGAGTTTGTAGGAGCAATGGCACAATTATCTGTGTAAGTGTCTAATACATCATCTATTTCAACAGTAACCACTGGAGGATTCCCAACAACATTAAACACTTGGCCACTCAATAGAGTACAGGTAGGATCTATTCTATCTCTTACTGTGACATTTGTCGTACAAGTTGCAGTGTTCCCACTGTTATCTGTTGCCGTTGCTGTCACAACCACTACTTCGGCTTTGTCAACACATGTGAAAAACTCTCGATCTATTCCAACAGTATGTCCAGGACAATTATCAGATGAACCAGTAACAATAAAATTACTAGTTATTGTCCCTTCTCCGTCTTCATCTAGATCCAAAAATCTAGCAGTTCTACAAGATAATATTGGATCTGTAGTGTCTAAAACATTGACATTAGCATTACAAGAAGAGGTATTACCATTCACATCAGTAACGGTTAATGTTACTGCATTTGAAATGCCTTTGTTAGCACAATTGAAAGTATTCTCTGATAGACTAAATGGATTATTAGCTAATCCACAAGCATCATTACTACCATTATCTATCTGAGCACTCGCGATAGAAACCGTACCAGCTGCTCCTACTTCTACAGTTATCGACTGACAGATGGCAGCAGGAGGAGTCTTGTCTATTATCGTCACTACAGTTGTACATTGGTCTGTTTGTGGATTGGCATTGTTATCCATAACAGAAAGCATGACTACCTTAGGACCTACATCATCACAATCAAAAGACATAGGGTCTATGGCCATAGCCTCTATACCGCAATCATCTGAAGAACCATTATCAATATCAGCAGCTAATAATGTAGCGATTCCATTATCATCTAGACATAAATCAAATGGATCCTTACACCTAGCAACAGGTGGCTGATCAGCGATACTTACTTCAAAGTTACAGTTAGTTGTATTTCCACATATATCAGTCACAACAATAGTCGCAAGGTATGTATCACATACATCTGTGACCTGTGGTACTGTCAGTTCAGTAGATACAATATCACAATTATCAGTTGCACTGATAATTACATCATCTACATCTATGATAGGCTCACCACTAGCATTAAGAGTAGTGGTTACTCCACCTATACATGATAATACAGGGTCTATTTCATCTACTATTAATACCCGCGTCTGACATGCTGGGTTGTTAGATACATTACCCTGAGCATCTGTAACAACTACATCTACGATATTAGTGGTTAGCTTATTGGCACAAGTAAAGGTCGTCTGGCTCAGGTCAAAAGTTATATCTAATCCATCACACCTAGCCTGAGATCCACTATCTATTTGATCAGCAGTTAATGTTGCTTGCCCATTAGCATTTACCAAAAGGGTTATCTCGTTGATAACACTGCAGATTGGCTCTAGATTACATTCAACCATAACTTCCGCTGGATCATAATCATCGCTATCATTAGGATTATCAGGAGCATCGTCAATGTCATTATCGGTACCTGTCTCACTAGGTGTATTAGAGTTATCACCTGGAGAGCTATCTTCATCAGGTACTCCCAGCGCATTATTAGCAGAAGTAATCTCTGCATCATTGATAATCATAGCTCCTGTAAAATTAGGATCTATTTGTAATTGAATTTGTCTTGTTGCAGAATTTCCGAAAGGCAAGTTCCCAAAATTCAAACTTGGATTCGGACCTGCACCCCACCCTACATTCGTGTTAAATGTAGATTGAGTATAGATTAGATTAGCTGGTACATAATCTGTCACTTCTACATCAGTAGCATCAAGACTACCTTGATTCACAACAGTAATAGAGAAGGTAACAATATCTCCTGGCTGATACATCGCTGGACCTCCAGGTGCTAACATCTTAGTAAGTGCCAAATCAAAGTTCTGACCTACTGTAATCATTGCCCAATCCTCATCATCATCATCGCCATCACCATCGCCATCCTCATCTACGTTCTTATCAGTAGCTGTGTTACTATCTATATCAAATAGATCACTTCCATCTGGATCTATAATCTGAGCATCATTTAATATAGATGTGCCCATAAATGCCATGTCTATTTCGAAAGTAATAGTTACAGTAGAAGAACCTCCAGCTGGAATAAATGCAATAGGTGAATTTATCCGTGCGGCTCCACTTATTATGCTCCAGTTACTATCTACTAGATTAAGACCCACAGGGATATCATCTTCAACATATACAGTTGTTGCATCAAGGGACCCTTGGTTAGTTACCACAATATCATAAGTAACAGTACTGCCTTGCATGTAAGGCCCAGGTGTTGTAGTAGAAATATTTTTCTCCAAAGCCAAATCATATCTATCCACTATGATCTCAGCTGGATCATAATCATCATTATCGTTAGGATTATCTGGTGCATCATTCACATCATTATCACTAGCTAACTCTGAAGGCGTACCTTGATTATCGCCAGGAGTGGAATCATCATCAGCTAGATTCAAGGCATTATCAGCAGCTGTGATTTCTGCATCATTCACCAGACTAGTTCCAGTAAAGCTAGGATCTACTACTAATTCTACTTGAACAGTCGCGCTACTAGAAACTGGAACATTTCCAATAACATTAGTCGGGTTAGGTCCAGCAGACCATCCTGCACTACTGTTAAATCCACTACTCACATAAGTAAATCCAGCAGGCACATAATCAGTTACTGCTACATTAGTAGCATCTAATGAACCTTGATTAATTACCGTTATATCAAAAACAACTACGTCACCCAACAAGTATGGACCAGCAGAAGAAACAACTTTAGTTAGAGCTAAATCAAAAGACTGACCGATAGCTATCATTGCCCAATCCTCGTCATCGTCATCACCATCACCATCGCCATCCTCATCTACGTTTTTATCAGTGGACGTATTACTATCTATATCAGCTCTATCACTATTATCAGGGTCAATAATCTGCGCATCATTAAGAATAGAGTTACCCATGAACATCTCATCGATTTCAAAAGTAATCTTAACTGTAGCTGAATTTCCAACTCCTATAAAAGCGATAGGATTAGTCAAGACTGCAGCTCCACCAGACACCGTCCAATTATTATCATTCAATATTAGTCCAGCAGGAATATTATCCGAGACATACACAGTTGTCGCATCTAGTGTTCCTTCATTAGTAACTGTTATATCATAGCATACTGCATCACCTGGCATAAACGGACCAGGAGTTGTACTACTTATACCCTTAGATAAAGCAAGGTCATAAATTTGAACTACATCCACTTTAGTAAGATCATGATCATCCTCATCATTATTAGAATTATCCAAAATATTATCTCCTCCAACGATGTCGTTAGTCTGGTCACTATCTGGCGTACTATCTAAATCTGCTCTACCTGGTGTACTCGGATCATTATCATCATCTGCGCCTGTTATCTCTGCAAAATTTATTATGCAGTCACCCATGAAATTATTGTCTATTGTAAGAGTAATAAACTCCGAAGCAGATCCTCCTGCAGGAATAAATCCTATCAAATTATTCAAAGTAGCTATGCCACCAGACATAGTCCAATCAGAATCATTAAGAGTAAATCCTACAGGCACATAATCTGCAATACTGATATTATAAGCATCTTGATTTCCTTGATTAAGAACTATTATTCTGAACTCAACATTATCTCCAGGACTGAATGGTCCAGAATTATTAGTAAAGTCTATTTGCTTAATTAATGCTAAATCAAACTCTGGACAGAAATCACCATCATTGTTATCCTGAACTTCTATTGTGGTTTGACAACTAGCAGAGTTGCCAAACTCGTCAGTCACACATAGATATACTATCTGCGAACCTATATCTGTACAATCAAAACAAATCATATCAGTAGGGTCATTATCACAAAAGCTAAGGCTTATCTCATTACCACAAGGGTGGCTAGAGTTGACGTCTAGCATGTGCGGGAAGATACAAGCCATTTCATCATCAGGAATACCATCATTCCCAACAAGATCCATAGGCTCAAGTGCAACGCTAAGACCTGACTTACAATAAGCAAGAGGTGCTTTTTCATTTACTACCCAGATCTCTTTACTACATGTAGAAACATTCCCACATAGATCAGAAAAACTAATTAGGGCAGTGTGGTGGCCCAATGGTAACTTGTTATTGAAAGCTACAACATTAGAAACTAAACAATCCTCTATATCAAAAGTACCGTCACTGTCTAAATCTATACGCAGACAATTTTGCAATTGTGCATCAGGAGTACAATCATCATGAGCAACAACACTGAAAGTAACTTCTCCATTCTCACATTCTTGAGAACTTACTCTTAACTCAGCACAAGATGCCTCATCTATAACTGGACCATCTGTATTTATAACTTTAATTGTTTGATCAAATACAACAGTCATAGGCAACCCATCGGCATCATTTTGACACCAGTCTATTACTGACCATTTTCTGAGTATCTTAAGACAAGCATCACTTCCTGGACCTGCAAAAGAGAATACCTGATCCTCAAATGTAGCATCTACAAGATCACATGCATCCACAAGATAAGTAGGATATGCATTCTCAGCTGGTAGGTTATCAGGATGCAGCGTACCAAAATTACAACCTAAGTCAGTATCAAAATCTAACGGCTTAACGATAGCATCAAAATCAAAAGGGTCATTATTCTCAAATAAGATCACCTGATCACAGCTACTTGCTCCACTTGCATCCTCTGCAGTAAATCTTCTGATAATTCTACCTAACCCACACTGGTTTCTTTCATCTATAATTTCTGTGTTTAGATTAACTACACAACTATCACTAGCTGTAGCAGTCCCATAAGTCTCTAGATTATTTAAGTCAATCTGATTAGAACAATCAAGAACAACATTATCTGGACAAGCAACCACAGGTGGTACTTTATCTTGGACTTCAATATTTACCATACAGTCATTCACATTTCCAAAGTAGTCTATGGCTCTGAGCACAACCATTGATTCCTGACCTACATCAGCACAACAGAATGATACTTCAGAACTGAATGCACAAGGATTAGACACCTCCATCACAAATCTTGCTCTAAAATCACTTACATCATTCCACTCGCCATCAGCATTGACTACTACACATTCACCATTACCTGCTGGATTCCCACCTTCCCATTTATTGAATGATGGTGCTGCATGGTTATTCCAAGTAAAATCACCGTTACCCGACTTATCTTTTAGTCCTATGTAGTAAGGCACTCCCGGAAGATACTCACTGACTTGTTCATATATCCAATCATGCTCTCCTTCAGACTCTAGTGTCACTAAAGATCCACCATAAGCAGAAGCATACGCAAAAGCTTTAAAACAAGGTCTTTCAAAAGAAGATAGATAGTAATATCTACCATTTCTTTCTCCAAGGAAATGCATGTCATCATATTTTGGTCTGTCACATTCACATGGACTATCCATTCTTCTGACAAGAGTCTTGAAAAGGTCACAATCATCGTAACTACCATCATCAAAAGTCTGCGGAAATGCTTTTGCAGTTCCATTTAATCTTAGAGATACGACAGAATTTTGGTCACAAATAGCTGTAGGAGAAACATTATCCATCACTGTAACTCTATAATCACAAGTGGAATTATTGCCACACTGATCATAGACATTGTAAGTAATCAGATTATCAGCGGCTGCAGTAAGTGTTACTGATTGAGTAGTATAATTCTGTATAAATCCACCAGAATAATTTACATCAATAATGAAATTATCTACAGTACAATCATCTGTAATCTCCGGCAATGGAATAACATATTCACTATCACATCCTACAGTACCATCAGTATTTATCGTAACATTAGCTGGACAGTCAACCCATGGAGGTCTATTATCCGAAATCTCTATAGTCTGTACTCTTCTTAAAGGATCTGCACAGCCATCATAGACTGTCCATGTTCTCATAAGTTTCTTAGAACATCCAAAATCTATTATCACAACATCTCTGTAATCAACACCGATGTTACAATACAAGTCATTAACTGGATAGATAGGATTTCCACCTATAGTTGGAACACCTGTCATAGCTATATCTGGATTACCTTCTTCATTTAAGATAAGTCCATCACATGATAATGCATTATCATCTATAATTGTGTAATCAATCGGAATTTCGATTTCGTCTAAGTCTATAGGTAGAACATTTATCTTTTGTGTACATGGCTGCGAAACATTTCCAAAGCCATCTTCAGCCACATAAGTTCTATATATTTCTTTTATATAATCAGCACCACAAGGAAGTGGTGTAGTCGTTTCTCCTGTTTGAATATACTCAGCTGTGCTACAGTTATCTATAACTAGAGGTTCATAATTATGCATTTGATAGCATTTCACTTCTATGTCATCACATTGGATCTGAGGAGGTAGCTTATCTTCTACATTTATAAATGCCCAACAAGAATTTCCAGAACATGGGTTCATGACCTTAGCCATTAACTTGGTCCACAGATGCTCTTCTGTTACATTATTTCCTTGTATCACATTACCATAAGCATCTGTCAGTATTAGCTGATATGCAACACTTGCTGACATATCACTCGTCAGTATGTCTTCAGGATACAAAGTAGACTTACATCCATTATCTAGAGATATATTTAATTCATGCTGACATGACATTGCTTCATCATCCATACCTACTTGTACAGAAAGACTGACTGGAGCAACACAATCATTAGGACAATGTGGAATAAGTACAAGGTCATGAGGCCCTGCACCCGTACCCCACTCTATTGTTATAGAGTTACTAGCTCCTGTTCCAGAACCAGTCATTCCTGTACCAGAACCAGTGGCATTAGTCCCAGGAACATTCACAATAGTACCAGCTCCAGCACCGCCACTCAAGAACCAACTAAATCCTACACAATCATCATACTTAGGATCGCTAGTGTCTACAGTGTAAGTATGCGTACTATTAGCACATACTGCACCTAATCCATCACCTTCCACTAGTGGAGAACAATAATCGCAATCTCCTCCTTCTATGGATAGATATACTCCCCATCCATTTGTTGCTCTTAGAGTAAAGGGCTGCGCATCTATACTTTTACCTCTCAAGATGTAGCAGCTTGTCCCATCCCCATTAGGACGTTCTATAAATTGCTTACCTGTAGGACCAGTCGCATAGCTCACTGGTGAACCCACAGCAGAGGCGATATCATAAAATTCGTATTCGAAATCGATGAACCAATCCTCACCTGAAACAGAGGTTATCTTAATCTCATTTCTAAATTGTCCATTATGAGAATCAGAGGCATTATTCAAACAATAGCATTCCTCACTGAACTCAATTGTAGGTACAAAAATCATAGCTGGATCAGAATCATCTTCATCATCTAAGCCAGTACCATCTAGATAATCATCCATAGCAGATACAGGCATTCCACCTGCATCATTCCCCATTATTGCATCAGGGGATGAATCGATATCATTTCCACTTATATCATTGTTTTGTACATCATAAACTTTACTTATCTCTGCATAATTTAAGTAAGCACCTGTAGGACCATTAGCATTGATTTGTAATTCTATCTGGTCTGTGTAGACTTTACCTGGCAGAAGAGGCGACAAAAAAGTAACATCTTTATATGCCATAGCTCCACTTGCATCCAGAGTCCATGCATTATCTACTAAAGTCATGTTAGCAGGAAGGAAATCTACAATTTGGATTTTCCCTATTGCAGCAGTTCCTTGATTATGTACTTCTATATCAAAAATTACTGAGCTGCCTAACTGATAAGAAGTTTGCGATACCTTTTTTATCAGTGCTAAATCTATCGCTCTGATAGATACACCTGCTGGGTCATGATCATCCTCATCCACAATGGCATGATCTAAAATCATCCCATCCGTAGAAGTATAAGGAACGCCTCCTACGTCATTAAACATATCGGTATCAGGATAAGAATCGAAATCCTGAGTAATAGAAGGGTCAGCAGAAACAAATCCTGAAATTTCAGCATAGTTCATAAGATCTTTCTGCGTATTTGTATTTCCGATTGTAAAGCTAACTGGGACTGTCACAGAAGCGCCAGCAGCTAATACTTGATTATATTGATACTTTAATAGTTGTGGATTCACTTGCGTCCATCCTTGATTATTGGATTGATTAAAAATCAAACCAGCTGGATAAATATCTGCTATCTCAAATGAACTAGCATCAACATTCCCCTGATTAGTAACTTCTATATCAAAGGTGACTATCTCACCTGCATCGTAGGTTCTATTATCTCTGTTTACTTTACTTAAAGCGAGATCAAAAATATACACCATTGCGGGGTCTTCATCGTCTTCGTCTATAATACCTACATCTGTAATGAGATCGTCAGTGTTAGAAGCAACGACACCTCCTATGTCATTAGTCGCATCATCGTCAGAAGTAGAATCTATATCTGAATCTTGGTTGCCATTAGAATCCATTGTATAGCTAATCTCCGCATGATTAACTAAATCATCAAGATTTCTAGAACCCACTAATTTCAAACGTATTTTTTCTTTATGATCCTGGCCTGGTAATAAAGGATTATTGATCATCAGTTTTGCCATACCATTATTATAGACCCAGCCTGGATTCAGGCTAGCATCAAAATGATATGCAGGTGATATATAATCAACTATCTCATAATTAGTCGCAGCAACAGAACCCTGATTATAAACCCGTATTTCAAAATCGATTATATCTTTATACCTATTATTATTAGGCGTCAGATTAATCTTCATTAAGGCTAAATCGAAATCAGTTGCTGGCTTAAGTCCAATATCGAAAGTTGTATTATTTCCAGATGGCACAACAGAAATCGCTGGAATGCCTCCTAGAGCTGAACAATTATGCATAAAGCTCACATCAGATCCCGTGTTGCTGCCTGCTGACATGACTGTCGGAGAATACAAGATATTATTAAAGTCATATGCACCTAGCGCGGAATCAAATGCACTAGGATCTAAGGCAACATAATAAGTGCTTCCTGCATTTACGCCAGAAGAAAAACTATAATTTCCATTCGTATCAGTTGTAGTTGTTCCTATTAAGTTACACTGGCTATCATATAAACTCACATTGGTGTTGCTCATCGCTGATTCACCTGCATCTTGTACACCATCACAGTCAGAATCAATCCATACATAATTACCTATCTGAGGACTAATAGTACCGCAGCCTCCGACTATGTCTCCAAAGCCTGTGGCCTTTCCAAAGTAATTAGCGATATTCTGATTATATAATTCTCTGACTCCTACCTTCTGTCCAGAAGTAGTACTGTACCTGTGTAGACCTCCAGAGTATGCAGAGAAAGCTGGATCAAATACTGAGGCAACCACTTCATTATTACCAGGTAATACATACACAGAACCTAAAGCGATTTCAGGGTGATTAGAAGGATTAGCTGGAAAAAAATCTTCACCAAAAAATTCACCTCCGCCAGGTCCTTGATTATTACCTACTCCAGTGCCTGTGTAAGAACCGGCAGAACCATTACTTTCCAAGATCCATCCACCATTAGAAGGTGTAGCTAGTAAAATATCTCCGAACTGATCATCTATTCTAGAAGATCCGCCATCACAGTAAGAATGGCCTATCCTATCAGATAGTGCCAGTATCATATTATTATTTGAATCAAAAGCTATATCAGTTAACCACTGCATCGTTTGCTTAGCAGCTATATTATTATCACTCCAGTAACCATAAGAATAAGTATCACTGAAGACAAGACTGAAAGCCCCAGAAGAAGTATTCATTTCATAAACATGAATACTCGTATCATTTTCATTAGAAGAATTCTCGCCAGTACAAGTTACCCCTACATAGACTGATCCATTATGATACTCAACGCCAAAAATGCGATTATCATTAGTACTGCATCCAGGATTGGGAACTTGGTATGCAGTTGTACTAGCCGGTGTAGGATTTGTTGCATCTATTTTTACTATTGTATTATTAAATAAATTAGAAACATATAGGGCAGCTCCTGCATCATCTATTGTGAGGCCTCCTAGCCCCACCTTACCTACCTGTAAGCCGTAAGCACATGAAGCTGAATTACTTGCACTAAGTGAACCTACATTCTGCCCGAGAGCTCCGAGCTTAGCAAACACTGAAGTTGAAGGTGTGCCATTAATAGATGTATTATATATTGCGTCTATTCCTCCAGGTCCTAGTGAGGAATGCTGCTTTACAAATGCCGAAGAAAACAGCGACTGCGTACTCTCTCTGTAAGCCATACCCCATACTGCTCCTGTCTCTGCCTGAGTGGCATATACATTAACTTGCGAGCTGGCGTTAAAGCTATTCACCATTCCTATCAGCGTTTCTTGACCTGGACTATTAGTGCCTAAGCCATTAACAAAGCAAGATAAGTACACCTCAGTTGTAGACCCACAGGTACCTCCACTAGAGCTCAGCCCTATGCCTGCATCACAAAAAGGTGCAGTGGCAAACTGGATATCCCCTCCATTATCAGTTCCTAGATTAGAAACTTGGAAATTATTTCCTAGTGAATATTCGAGGCGATAAGCATTGTCATCAGTTAAGCCAGTTATTGTAAACTGCCCACTAGCATCAGTTACATCTTGGGCAATCCAAGTGCCTGAAGCATCATAAGCTCTGACCAGTAATCCTGAATGGAGGCTTTCTCCTGATTCATTAATTCCGTTGTTATTGGCATCTAGATATGCTATACCAGACAAGACCCCAGAAGGGCATTGGGCATTAATTAGATTGGAATTAAGGAATAGCGTTAAGAATAGGGATATAGTAAAAATACCCCCGTTACGAGCACTAAACGATTTTCTCATTTGACCTTTGTTAAAGTAAAATTCTTACAGTAATAAATACAGCATAGCTAACTAGCCATACAGCTACTGTTTGAGGGGGAGGGAGTGGTAAATTCGGTTTTCGGTCAAAATGAAATACTAAAACGCGTCCAATTAGTGGTTGAACATATTACATTTGAAGCAAATATATAAACATTTGTTTAATACCATACTATATATTATAAAAATATCTAATTTGTTTTTAATCTAGTTATTAGACTCCATCCCTTTAAGTACTGTTATATTGAGGCTTTATGCATGATATAAACAAGACTTAAAAAATTATGAAGGACATAAACCAGGCCTTAAAAGTTGAACTCGAAGAAATAAGAAATCAGGGGCTCTACAAAGCTGAAAGAATAATAACTACTCCACAATCTGCTGAAATACAGACAGATACAGGAGGCGAAGTCCTTAATTTTTGTGCAAATAACTATTTAGGTCTCTCCTCAGATCCTGAAATTATCAAAGCAGCAAAAGATACCATAGATACCCATGGCTTTGGGATGTCCTCAGTTAGATTTATTTGTGGTACTCAGGATATTCACAAAAAATTAGAGCTAAGTATTGCAAAATTTGTCGGAACTGAGGATGCTATCCTCTATGCGGCAGCTTTTGATGCTAATGGAGGCCTATTTGAGCCACTGCTGAATGCCGAAGATGCCATTATCTCTGATCAGCTAAACCATGCCTCTATAATAGATGGCATCAGACTCTGCAAAGCGAAAAGATATAGATATCTCAATAATGACATGGCTGATCTAGAGGCTAAACTAAAAGAAGCGGATGAGGCAGGTGCACGTAGAAAATTAATAGCTACTGATGGTGTATTCTCTATGGATGGCATCATTGCCCAAGTGGATAAGATCTGCGAGCTTGCTGAAAAGTATAAGGCCATAGTGATGGTAGATGACTGCCACGCGACGGGCTTTACTGGGATGAGAGGAAGAGGAAGTGCAGAATATTGTAATGTCTTCGGTAAGGTAGACATCATAACTGGCACCTTTGGAAAGGCGCTGGGAGGTGCTTCAGGTGGATTTACGGCTGCAAGTAAAGAGATAGTAGAAATGCTGAGACAAAGGTCCCGACCTTATCTTTTTTCTAACACCTTAGCACCATCTATTGTAGGCGCTTCGCTCAAAGTAATAGACCGCCTCTCTCAGAGCACTGCTTTACGAGACAAGCTAGAGAGCAATACTACTTTATTTAGAAAAGGAATGACCGAGGCTGGCTTTGATATAGTGCCAGGAGTACATCCTATAGTACCTGTAATGCTCTATGATGCTAAGCTATCACAAACTTTCTCAAATAGATTATTAGAAGAAGGCATCTATGTGATAGGGTTTTTCTATCCAGTGGTACCTAAGGAAAAAGCAAGAATAAGAGTCCAAATTTCAGCAGGTCACGATACAGAACATATAGAAAAAGCTATTGCAGCTTTTACCAAAGTCGGAAAAGAGCTAAAGGTTATATAATAGATGTTACCCCAACTAACTCAATCTGAATTCAAAACCTTCATCTTGATCTATGCTGCTCACATAGACTATAACTTTAGTGATGAGGAGAAGCAATTTATAAAACAGAAAACAACTACAACGGAATTTCTCAAGATGCTGAGCTTGTTTAATGACCAGTCTGACTATCACAGTCTAAAAATTATATTGGCACATAAAAACCAATATTACCACCTAGAAAAAGAGAAGAACAAACTATATGCTGAAATAACAGAACTCTTCAAAGTAGATGGCGATTATTCGAGACCTGAACGCATATTTCTAGACTTCCTTGAAAGAATGATAAATCAAAACGATGGATCTTAAGCTAACAGATAATCTATTCGTTGTTACAGGAGCCACTAGTGGTTTTGGTAAGGCGATAGCAGAAGCCCTGGTAAAAGAAAATGCCAAAGTCATTATCAATGCCAGAGGTGAAGAAAAGCTCATAGATTTCCAAAAAGCCTATCCCAAAAACTTAGAGTATATCTCTGGAGACATTACTACTGATGCAACCATATCGGCACTCACAAGAAAGATAGGAGATAGGAAATTATCGGGTTTCGTCATCAATGCTGGCGGCCCACCTGCTAAGTCATTCATCCAGACCCAACTCACTGACTGGGATAAAGCATACGAGTCTATTCTGAGATGGAAAGTAAAAATCACCAAAGAGATTCTGCCCTTACTGGAACGTCATGACTATGGCCGTATTGTCTACATAGAAAGCGCATCTGTAAAGCAACCTATAGAGAATCTTGTGTTATCTAATTCTTTGAGACTGGCTGTGGTAGGCTTTGTAAAAACACTATCGCAAGAAATAGCAGATAGAGGCATCACCCTTAATATCCTTGCTCCAGGCTACCACGCTACCCCTGCGATGGAAAGATTGTTTGACAATAAAAGTATGTTGCTAGGCATCACGCCTACAGAAGCGCAAACGGTATTTGAAAAAGAAATTAAGGTTGGGAAAATGGGCAAGCCAGAAGATCTTGCTTCCCTCGCACTCTGGCTCTTATCGCCTTACTCTAGATACGTTACGGGACAGACCATTTCTGTGGATGGAGGGCTGATAAAAAGTGTATTTAGTTAAACTTTTTGCTGGGTTACCTCTCACTCTACCTTCTTGTCTCAAACAGGATTTATAAGATTATAGGATATCTAAAAGACATGTCACAACATGGTATTTGGAATTTAAATCTCTTTTTTCTCTTTCAAAGTCTCTATACTTTTCACTGCCATCTGAATCGTATCTTTTAGTGTTTCTTCAAACATTACTAGCTTGTCAGTAGTAAGCTTATCGACGAGGCTTTGTTGGTAATGACGGATAGTTATGAGCTCTAGTTCTTTGTGCACCTCTATGCTAAAACCCTGACCCAGTGCCTTCATAAATGCATCCAATTGCTTGTCCTCCACTTCATTGATACAAAGTGTAAAGCTGATCGCAGAGTTACGCATAAGGCATAGCTTTGTTCTGAACTGGTTCATCTTTGAGAAGATCACACTTAGATGCTCGGTAGTCACAAAAGAAAAATCGTTACTGGTAATCTGCAAAAGTATCACCCCTTCCTGAATCACTACTATAGGAGGATAAGTCAGACCTCCAGGGTCTGCGATCAGCGTGCCCGTTTTTTCAGTGTCCAGAAATGATCGGACTTGCAATCTTATATTTTTATTCTGTATAGGCTGTATCGTTTTGGGGTGGATAACCTTGGCACCATAATAGGTCATTTCTATTGCTTCCCGATAAGAGATTTTATCTAACAAAATTGGGTTATCGAATCTTCTAGGATCTGCAGTTAATATACCCGGGACATCCTTCCATATTGTCAGCTCTTCTATATCTAGTGCATAGGCAAAGATTGCAGCCGTATAATCTGATCCTTCTCTACCTAAAGTCGTAGTGAATCCCTTATCTGTTTTTCCGATGAAGCCTTGGGTAATTATGAAATCTGATTTTTTGAAATAAGAGTTTACTTTTTTAGAAATCTTATTTTTCGTTATCGACATTTCTACCTTCCCATCACGAAAAGTATCATCAGTTAAAATCACGTTTCTCACATCCATCCAACTGGCACTGAGTTCCATCTTTTCTAGATAAGCTTTTATGATAGTTGTAGAAAACAATTCCCCTAAGGATATTATCTGATCATAGATGAGCTCCTTATTCTTTTCTGTTTCCAACATGGACAAATTGTCGAAAATAAAAGACTGCAATTTTCTCTCTATTACCGCCTCCTCTAGTTCGAGTGCTTTTACGATTTCCATATGCTCATCTACAACCTTATCTAAGGCATCTAGACCTCCCTCCCTATCCTTCACATAATGACTAAAAACTGCTTCTAGTGCATTAGTCATTTTACCCATGGCTGAGATAACTACGACTATCTTTTCTCCTTTACAATTCTTGAGAATAGCACATAGATTCTTGATTCGGCTGATATCTTTAATAGAAGAACCACCGAATTTGAAAACTTTATAGGACATAAATATGAATATGAATGGCCTCAAAGGTCTTTAATAGTTTAGAGAATACTTAACAAGAAGCGTATAAAAACAAGGGCTTTAAGTTTGATTGCCATTTATCTACAGGAATTAGAATAAACTTAGCAGTGAACCATACAAGTATTACAAGTGCAAAGGAATAAAATTGATATTTTTGTCAACCTTAGCCATTTTTATAATATGACCGAAAACCTTAATCTAGCACTGCAATTACTTCTGGTAGGAATGCTATCTGTTTTCTTTATACTAGGTATAGTGGTGGCTTTAGGCAGGATACTTATTTTTCTAGTGAACAAATTCAGTCCTGAAATTGCTAAACCTCAAATTGTCTCCAGATCTAAAACTGGATTCTCAAAACAAAAATTGGCTGTGCTTACTGCAGTCGTAGATGTAGTCACTGAAAATAAAGGCGTGATAAAATCTGTCAAAAAATTAAACTAACGACAATAATCCTATTCAGATGGGTAAAGAAATAAAATTAGGACTCGTATATAGAGACATGTGGCAATCTTCTGGGAAGTATATGCCCAATGTAGATGAGCTCTGTTCCGTTGCACAACCGATAATAGCTATGGGTTGTTTTGACAGAGTAGAAACTAATGGAGGTGGCTTTGAGCAGATCAATCTTCTAAGGGGTGAAAACCCTAATATCAGCGTCAGAAAATGGACTCAACCTTTTAATGATGCTGGTATTCAGACACATATGCTAGAAAGAGGGTTGAACGGTATCCGGATGAGTCCTGTTTCTCGAGATGTCAGAAAACTCATGTTCAAGCTTAAAAAGATACAAGGGACAGATATCTCTAGGACCTTTGATGGGCTGAATAATCCTCAGAATCTGGAGCTTTCTTTCCAGTACGCCAAGGAAGGCGGCATGATTGCTCAAGGAGCGATGAGTATTACCTTCTCTCCAGTCCATACGGTAGAGTATTACATAGATCTAGCTGACAAATACATAGATGCAGGAGCAGAAGAAATTTGCATAAAAGATATGGCGGGTATAGGCCGTCCTGTTTCTATAGGTAAGATGGTGAAAGGTATCAAGGATAGACATCCTGATGTGATCGTTAGTTACCATGGTCATTCTACTACAGGATTTTCCATAGTGTCAGCATTAGAAGCTGCCCGCGCTGGAGTGGATGTGATAGATTGTGGGATGGAACCTCTTTCATGGGGGACTGGTCATGCTGATCTCCTTACGGTACATGAGATGCTGAGAGATGCTGGTTTCAAACTGAAACCTATCAATATGGATGCCTATATGGAAGTGCGGGCACTGACACAGAAGTTTATAGATGAATCTCTAGGTTACTATATCAATAAGAAAAACAGATTCATGAATTCCCTCCTCATCAAGCCTGGTCTACCAGGCGGTATGATGGGTAGCCTCATGGCAGATCTAGAAAAGAATCTAGCCTCTATAAATAAGTGGTTAACAAAAAATAACAAGCCGACGATCACCCAAGATGAACTACTTATAAAGCTCTTTGATGAAGTAGGCCATACCTGGCCAAAGGTAGGTTATCCACCGCTGGTCACCCCTTTCAGCCAATATGTTAAGAACCTCTCTTTGATGAATGTGATACAGATTATCAAAGGTAAAGAGCGCTTCTCTATGATAGACGAAAACACCTGGGGCATGATGCTCGGCAAGTCAGGACAGTTACCTGGAAAGCTTGCACCAGAGCTAATTAAGATGGCTGAGCAGCAAGGCAGAGAATTCTTTACTGATAATCCTCAAGACCTTTACCCTGATGTACTAGATGACTTCAGAGCTAAGATGAAAGAGAAAGGCTGGGACACAGGACAGGATGATGAGGAGCTCTTTGAGTATGCGATGCACCCAGCGCAGTACGAAGATTTCATGTCAGGCAATGCTAAGAAGAAGTTTCTAGCTGACCTAGAAAAACGAAAGCAAGCAGCAGGCACTGCCTCTACTGCAGGAGTACCGCTACCCGTCCCTGTAGCAGCTAGTGCGCCTGCACTCTCTATGCCTAAGTCACTGGTCGTAGATGTCAATGGTGAAAAATTCAAAGTGCAGATAGACTACCCAGAGTCCACAACTTCTAACTCTACAAATAACAATGCGGCTGCCCCAGCCCCTCTCGCTGAAGCATTCACTGACTCAGAAGCCAACTATGTCACCTCTCCACTGGAAGGCAAATTCTTCCTTACTAAGGCAGCTGGAGAAAAAGGAATCAAAGTAGGTGACACAGTAAAAGTCGGTGACACCGTAGCCTATGTAGAATCTATGAAAGTTATCAATGCTATTACTTCTAGCTACGCTGGTACAGTAGCTGAAATAACCGTCAGTCATGGCGATGACATAGAAGAAGACCACCCTCTAATCAAGATAGTATAACTGTCTTACTACCTAATAGCTAAGTGGAAGTACTGAATAAGATATATGAGATGACGGCCTTCAGCCAACTAGGTCAAGACCCGTGGTCATTGGTTATGATTGTACTTGCCGTACTACTACTCTATCTAGGTATCTTTAAAAAGTACGAACCCCTCTTGCTTGTGCCTATAGGCTTTGGTGTCCTGCTAGCTAATTTTCCTGGAGGTAATATGAATGTCGTTTCTACGGAGATGGTCCCAGATATAAAGCATATGACCCTGATAGAAATAGCGGATGGCTATGGGATAATGAACATGCTCTACTATGCCTTAATCAAGACTGGTCTCTTACCGCCACTCATTTTCATGGGAGTGGGCGCTATGACAGACTTTGGGCCACTGCTTAGAAATCTCAAATTAGCACTTTTCGGTGCTGCTGCGCAATTGGGTATTTTTACTGTACTTTCTGCAGCTATGTTCTTTGGGTTTACCCCTCAGGAGGCAGGAGCGCTGGGTATCATAGGTGGCGCCGATGGGCCCACTGCCATCTACACAGCTATCAAACTTGCTCCTCACTTGCTAGGCCCTATTGCAATAGCAGCCTACTCTTACATGGCTTTAGTGCCGGTTATTATTCCTTTGGTAGTTAGATTCACCATAAGTAAGAAGGAACTTAAGATCAATATGAAGCAACAGGATAAGCTTTATCCTAATAAGTATACTATCAAAAATCTGAAACTGGTTAAAATCTTGTTTCCTATCTGTCTAGTAATACTTGTCTCCTTATTAGTGCCTTCATCTACTCCACTGCTAGGTATGTTATTGTTTGGAAATCTGGTCAAAGAAATTGGTACTGATACCAATAGGCTATTTGAAGCGGCATCTAGTACTATCATGAATACGGCTACCATCTTTCTAGGCCTCACTGTGGGTGCGACCATGACCTCTACAACTTTTCTTAATACGCAGACACTGATGATTATACTGGGCGGATTTATAGCTTTTGCTTTTTCTATTCTAGGTGGTATCCTAGCTGTTAAGATTTATAATCTCTTCAATAAGAAAAAGATCAATCCTCTCATAGGTGCGACTGGCTTAAGTGCTGTGCCTATGGCTTCTAGGGTGGCTAACGAAATCGCGCTCAAGCATGACTCCTCTAATCATCTCCTCCAATATGCTATGTCCAGCAACATCAGTGGGGTGATAGGTTCAGCTGTAGCGGCGGGAATTTTGATTAGTTTCCTCGGTTGATTTTACTAGTATTCTAATTTAGAACTCCAGATTACCTGTAAAAATTTAAAGCATTATTGGGATAAAATTTGCTATTAATTTTAGCAAATATTATCATATTTTGCTATTATTTTTAGCACTTAATTACATATTTTGCTATATTTTTTAGCATTATATTGCAATAATTGCTATTTATTTTAGCAATTTACCTAATTAATTGCTTAATTTTATAGCATTAATTTAATTATAATGCTTTGAAATGCAGCAATTATATGCAAAATCCAACGCTAGAATCCTAAAAGCAAAAAGCTTCCATTATCGAGATGTCATTCCAAATCTGAATCCCGAAGCTAGACTGAATATCATAAGAGGTCTAAGAGGCGTGGGCAAGACAACCTACATTTTACAGCAAGCACATGAAAGACAAAAGGAAGAAAATAAGGTTCTGTATATAAGTCTAGATGATTTCTACTTTCTAGATAACAGACTCTACTCTGTCATAGAAACCTTCTATAATGATGGAGGTCGATACTTGTACATGGATGAAGTTCATAAATACGCGAAATGGGAAGTAGAAGTAAAGAATGCCTATGATATATTTCCTGAGGATCTGAAAATTATGATTACAGGCTCATCAGCTCTTGAGATACATCAGAGTCATGCCGATCTGAGCAGAAGAGCACATTATTACTCGATGCCGGGTCTATCTTTTAGAGAATATCTAAAGTATAAAAAAGGCCATAATACAGAAAAAAGCTATGCTTTAGCTGAGCTCATAGCAGAAAAAGACAACCTAAGTAAGACCCTGAATGACAACATACCTGGTCTACTAGGCTTATTCAAAACTTATCTGCAGGAAGGGTTTTTCGCCATCTGCCTAGAGGATAATATAGACTATATGAGAATACTCCACCAGATAGTCGAGAATACAGTACAGATAGACCTCAGAATACATAAGAGCATCAACATAGAAGAAAGTAGACAGATACTAGCCTTGCTGAAGCATCTCTCTTCATCAGTACCCTATCAGATAAACATATCCAAGACGGCAGAGAAAATACATGTGGACAGAAACAAGCTGATGGAATATCTAGATCTATTGCAAAAGGCTGACCTCCTTTATAAAATCAACTACCCTCAGTCTAAAAAAGGGTCCATGAGCAAGCCAGACAAAATCTACCTCAACAATCCTAATCTTTACTATGCCCTAGATCAGTATAATAGCAATATAGGAGCGACTAGGGAAGCATTCGTACTTAACCAGTTAAAAGCTGTAGATTATGAAACCAGGCTGCATATTTCGGCTGATTACGAAGTAACTCTGAAACAAAACAAGGGAAATGCGGTATTCGAAGTAGGCGGAAAAGACAAAAAAGCAAAGCAAATAGAAGGTGTAGAGTCAGGTATATTACTTGTGGACGATACACCATTAGGCTATGGAAATAGAATGCCTTTGTATCTTCTTGGATTCTTGTACTAGATAGGTTACATCAAAATGACAAACATTTAACAGTTTGATTTCATTACTTTTTAAAAATGCCTCCGTCTAAAAGGCGTAAAGAGTAGTTTTTTTTTCATACTGGTTCGATAATGAGGAGCTTCCACCTGGAAGCTTTTCTTTTTTCCTCTAATCTTAATGAACCCAACCAACACGATAGCTACTTATCCACGAAGCATTTTTGCCTATCCCATATGCTTGTATATCCTCATGAATAAATTAAACAAGATGCTGAGTAAAATCATAGAGGTAATAGGAAAGTAAAACTTGGAGTTTGGCTTCTCTACCTTGATATCACCAGGCAGATTACCAAACCAACTAATCGCTTGCGGAAAGTAGGTGTAGAGCAATCCTATTAGCACTATTAGAGAGTCTACTAGAATAAGTAATCGTCCCATTTATATTTATAAGTGATTTGAAAAGAATGAAAATTATAGATTATTAAAATCTCTTGCTGCTTAATGGCATAAATTTTGTCTCTCCACCCATTGTATTAATGCCCTTTATTGTTAATACAAACTGGATTTTACTGAGAATGAAAAGGATTTCAACATTCAAACTATGTATGTTGTCTATGCCATTTGTACTACTCATAGGCAGCTGCACAGAAGATAAGGTAGATTTATCTGCTGATCTCGATTACCAATTAGACAAGGCTATAAGTAGATACTCACCATCAGGTGACACAGATTTCTATATACTTCCCGATGAGGAAGACCTCGCCAATATTCCTCAAGATTCAAAAAACCCTCTGACTAGAGAGAAAGTACTCCTAGGTAAGTTCTTGTTTTTCGAAACAGGACTGGCAATGGATTCTAAACACAATTCTAGCCAAGGTACTTATTCATGCGCTTCATGCCATATTCCGGAAAAAGGTTTCAGACCCGACAACGTGCAGGGTATAGCAGATGGAGGAATGGGTTATGCTCATGATAGAGGTATGAATCCAGAATACACAGAAGAAGATTTAGATGTGCAAGAGGCTCGGCCGCTTAACCTGATTAACGTGGCTTTTGTAAAAAACACAGCTTGGAATGGACAGTTCGGTGCTGATGGAGCAAATGTCAATACCAGTCATGTATGGGGGGACAGATTGGATACCAGGAGAAATAATCTTGGCTATGAAGGCTTAGAAACACAAAACATACAAGGTGTAACCACACATAGGATGAGAATAGATAAGGAAATAGTGGACCAGTATGGTTATACTGATTTGTTTGATAAATCCTTTCCTGAATACAATGAAAGCAATAGATACTCTAAGATTACTGGCTCACTTGCTATATCTGCATATCTAAGAACTGTAATTTCTAACAAAGCACCGTTTCAGGATTGGTTAATAGGAGATAAAGACGCTATGACTTATCAGGAGAAAAAAGGTGCCTTACTTTTCTTTGGTAAAGCGAATTGTAATAGATGTCATTACAACCAAAACTTAGGTTCTATGGAATTCCATGCCTTAGGTGTCAATGATATGGATATGCATCCTGAATCTGTCAAAGCTTCTAATCCACTAGCGAGAAGAAATCTAGGTAGAGGTGGATTCACTAAAGAAGAAAGCGATCTGTACAAATATAAAGTACCAGGTATATACAATATAGGAGATGCCGATTTCTACTTTCATGGATCGAGTGCACGTACTTTAGAGGAACTGATAGAGTACAAGAACGTGGCTGTAAAAGAGAATGACAGAGTGCCTGATTCTCAAATGTCGCCTAAGTTTTCAGCTTTAAATCTAACAGAGGAAGAGAAAACTGACCTAGCTGCATTTATAAGAAATAGTCTGAAAGATCCAGACCTTACTAGATATCAGCCAGAGGAAATTAAGTCAGGCTTTTGTTTCCCTAACAATGATGAAATTTCTCAGACATACTTAGATTGTAACTAAGAAATACTAAGTCCACAGTTTCTTTGGATAGACGCCTTTGGCTATGAGTCGATTGATCTTTTTCACTACATGGGGTTTATCCTTTTTGTAGGTCACTCCGAACCAGCTTGCTGGTGAGGTCAATACTTTAACCTTAGCGGATTTTTCCTCTATCATTTTATCCAGCGTAAAAGGAATGAAGAATTCAGATTTTAGTTCTAGCCCTTCTTCTTTGAGGAATTTCTTAAAGAACTTATTAGTCTTAGTAAAATAGCTAGGGAAGAACCCAAACATATTCATTGATACTAAGGTGTTAGGCGAAAGCTTCCCCTTACCCTGCTCTGTAGGAAAGGTAATGCTACCATCTTTGTTCTTAGAAATCTTAAGTGTTTCTACTATGTCAGTGAGATAGCCTTGCTTATCGGCTTTGCATACTCCCCTATTGACAGTTCCATGATCTGATAAGGTATTTTTAAGCTTATAAGCTGCAACAGCATACTCACTTTTATTTCTATTCCTTTTGAAAAAATCTATCAGCATTCCATAAGATTCTACACCATAGTAGTCATCTGCATTTATCACAGCAAAAGGCCCATCGATTACCTCTGCACCCATCAGCACGGCATGCGCTGTGCCCCATGGTTTTTCTCTTTCCGCGATATAGCGAGACATATGAGGGACCTTGTATAATTCTTGCTCTACAAACTCCATTTTTATCCTATCTCCTATGCGCTCTCTGAAGTAGGCCTCAAATTCCTTTCTAAAGTGCCCTCTGACTACAAAGACAACCTTATCAAAACCAGCCTTCTTTGCATCATAGATAGAATAATCAATAATTGTCTCTCCATTAGGGCCAAAGGCATCCATCTGCTTTAACCCTCCATAGCGACTTCCCATCCCCGCTGCTAAGACTAATAAACTGGCTTTCATAATCTGTATTTTGTTTAGTGTCAAAGATGAAATAATATTGGAAGCATAAATAATTTAGACTTGTATAAATTGCTTGCGAAAGATTGAAAATTAACATTTTATCATGCATCATTTCTTCCTTCTGAGACGTTATAAAATAATAGGTAAGACAGTTTGCGATAATTCTGTAATCTAAAGATTATCAGCGTTTTACATATAATTTATTTTTTTAATGTCCCTTTTATTATTCCTATTATTTTTTTAATTTTGCAGTCATTCAGTAGAAGGATTCATGAAGAAACAGTTTTGGATAGCATTTAGTGCTTTTATTATGATGCTTGCCTGTACGCAAGACAGAATGCCGGAATTAATATCTCTAGATTTAGATTTAGAAGAACTCATAGAAAAAGCTGCTCCTCGGGACGCAGGAATGGACTTCTATATACTCCCAGACGAGACAGATCTACTCTCTATTCCCCAAGATAGTATCAATAATCCACTAACTCCATCCAAGGTAGAGCTAGGTAAATTCCTATTCTTTGAAACTGGCTTTGCAACCAAGGCGAGAAATGAATCAGGTATGGGGACTTACTCATGTGCAAGCTGTCATATTCCTGAGGCGGGGTTTAAACCTGGCAACTTTCAAGGTGTAGCAGATGGTGGAGAAGGATTTGGAATAAATGGAGAAGACAGGAGAAGAAAGTCAGATTATCTCGAAGAGGAACTAGACGTCCAAGCTATACGTCCACTCAGTCTTCTTAATGTAGCTTATGTTCAAAATACATTATGGAATGGTCGCTTTGGAAGAGAGGGAAATAATATAGGAACTGAAAATCTATGGAAACCAGAAGATGGTACAAATCTCAATGCCTTAGGCTTTGCAGCTATAGAAACACAAAACTTTGAAGGGCTAGAAACCCATAGAATAGAAATAGATAAAGAGCTAATAGATGAGTTTGGTTATACTGAACTCTTTGATGCATCATTTCCTGAGCTAAGTGAAGAAGATAGATATAGTAACCATGGAGGCTCTCTTGCTATCTCTGCTTACATAAGAACACTACTAGCTAATAAAGCGCCTTTTCAAGAATGGCTAAAGGGGAACAGATCAGCAATGACAACGGATGAAAAAAAGGGAGCTTTATTGTTTTTTGGAAAAGCAAATTGTTACAACTGTCACTACAATCAAAACTTAGGTTCTGAGGAGTTCCATGCCCTAGGCGTACAAGATATGAGCGACAGAGCTTTCTTCAAAACCAGTGATGCTGAAGTACTAGACAGAAATCTAGGAAGAGGAGCATTCACTGGAGAAGAGTATGATAAATTCAGATTTAAGGTACCCCAGCTCTATAACATGTCGGATTCTCCATTCTACTTCCACGGAGCCAGTATTAAGGATCTTAAAGGTGTGATAGAATACAAAAACCTCGCTCAGACTCAAAGCTCTAGAATTCCGCAGAGCAATCTTTCTGAAAAGTTCATTCCCTTAAATCTGACTGAAGAAGAGCAGAATCAATTGCTATTATTCTTGGAAAATGGACTTAGAGATCCAGATCTTACGAGATACAAGCCTGACCACATCAAATCAGGAAATTGTTTTCCTAATAATGATGAAAGATCTAGAGTAGACCTAGGCTGTAACTAGGCTTCTATCTATATTCCACATATAATTCTGGAACCAGATACCAGGCTTTTCTAGATATCTGAGCTCTGATCTTGTGCAGGTATTCCGGCAGATCTTCATCACTACAATCATATCTAAAACCTACTCTTGTATGCGGGCCATACTCTTCGGTGTAGACATTATGCCCGTAGCTCGCTAGTTTTTCTTCCATCCTCTTTACATTACGGTAATCTGAAAATACACCTGTAATGATGATGCACTCCTCTACTTCTGCAGCTATCTGTTGAGTATCAGAACTGCTATCAGAACTTTCAGAGCCTCCTTGACTCTCTATAGGACTAGAATCATCAGAAGCTTGATCAGAGGAAAGCATTTCAGTGGCACTATTTTTCGCAGCTCCCCCCTTATCTACTAGACAATTACATCCTTTCCACAGCAAAAAACACAATAATAATATCCCAAGTAAACCCATGAAAGGTCCTAAGCAGCCCAAACCTTCTTTCTTAGGTGGTACTGAAGTATAGCCAGTGTCAGAGCTTAAGGTGAAGGGTTTGGTAGTTTCATTCTTTGTGATGGAAGTAGCTTTGGAAGTATTAGTTGTGGTAGTTGCAACTGTACTTTTAGGTGGTGTTTTTGTTCCTTGAGACTGTCTAAGTTTCTCATTCAGACTCATCTCTTTAGGAGCATTAGTTTCTTTAGAAGGAGTAGGGCTAGCAGCTTTTACATCTGAGATAGCGGACTTGGTTTTTGTGCTAGCTGCTGCTAAAGCTGCAGAAGTTGCCATAGTGGCTTTACCTACAGTCGTTTGCTTAGGTTCTGCTTTTACTGGAGCCTTTGCTGATGGCGCTATCTTAGTACTAGGGATGATTACAGGATCAGCAATGCTAGATTTCTTCTTGGGAATAATCGATTTTGAAATTTTCTCTATGGTCTTTTTTGCAGGAGTAGGGTCAGCCTCTTTTTTAGGTGCTTGAGTTTTGGCTAATGATGGGGCCTTTGTAGAGGCAGGATAGGTTTTTAATACTGTCTCTTTCTTGACTTTAGGTTCTGCGAATTTAGGTTCCGCGAATTTAGGGTTTGGCTGAGCAGCCTTTACTTTGAACTTAGGCAGTACCTGTTTGGTCTGTTTTGTTTTCTTCTCTTCACTCTTATTTTTCTTCTTTAGTTTCTTAGCAGGAACTATGGGTAAGCCTTTATAGTATTTTTCTAGATAGCCTTTAAGCGGTGTCATTTTAACTTTGCCGCCTTTCTTCTCGAATTTCAAGATACCTTCTATGTTAACTTCCTTTTTCTTGTCAAGGGCAGTGAGCACAGATTGGCTAAACATTGCTATAGCGCTTTGAGCATCCTCTTTAGAAAGACCATATTTTTTTGCTAGGTACTTTCTTAAAGGTTTGTTCTTAGTCTGCGTATCATAATATGTTAGATGTGCAGAGGGAGGTGACATGGTCTTCCCATCCTTAGAAAACTTGGCAGATAAATTCTCCAAAGTCAGAGAGCCTATGCCTTCTATACATACAGTCTCTCTCCTATCCAACATTTCCTCTATTGCACTAGCTATATCTATTTCCACAAGAATAATTTTGTTACAGCATAAAGTTAATCAAGTATTTAAATTATCAACATTGGAAAATTGGTTAGGAAAAGTGAGGTTATATCGTTCTAGTTAAACATGGAATGGAGATATTCGTTGTATCTAAGAAAAGTGAAGAGATGAAAATTACTAGGAAAAAGAGTAACAAGTTATTTAAGGAGGCCAAAAAGATGTTCCCGGGTGGTGTACATTCGCCTGTCAGAGCCTTCAAATCTGTGAGTGGATCCCCCCTATTTATTACCAAAGGAAAAGGCAGTCGGATCTATGATGTGGATGGCAACGAGTTTCTGGACTTTTGTTGCAGCTGGGGACCTCTGATTCTAGGCCATAATAATAGTTCTGTCAGAAAACATATTACTAAAGCTTTAGCAAAAGGCACTTCCTTTGGTACGCCTACTCCATCAGGAAATGAAATAGGGAAATTGATACTAGATAATCACCGATTCATGGACAAAATAAGGTTTGTGAGTAGCGGAACAGAAGCAGTTATGTCTGCTATTCGTCTTGCGAGAGGCTATACCAACAAACCCAAGCTTATCAAGTTTGATGGTTGTTATCATGGACATGTAGATTCTTTGCTTGTGAAAGCTGGATCTGGTCTTGCTACTTTCGGTGTATCTACTTCTGCCGGCATACCTGAATCGTTGGCCCAGGAGACTATTGTCCTTCCACTGAATGATCTTAAAGCTGTAGAAAAAGTCTTAGCTAAAAGAAATGATGTCGCAGCTATTATCATAGAACCTATCCCAGCTAATAATGGCTTACTCATTCAAGACAAAGCCTATCTTAAGGGTCTAAGAAAATTATGTACTAAGCATAAAACCTTGCTCATATTCGATGAAGTGATCTCAGGCTTTAGAGTGGGATTTGAGGGTGCTGCCGGCTACTACAATATACAACCAGACCTTATCACCTTTGGGAAGATTATAGGAGGAGGGATGCCAGTAGGTGCCTTCGGTGGAAAAAACAAAATAATGAACCACGTTGCTCCCCTTGGTAATGTCTATCAAGCCGGTACACTATCAGCCAATCCTATTGCCCTGTCTGCAGGTATCGCAATGCTGAAAACGATATTGAAAAAGAACTTCTTCAAGACACAAGAAAAGAAAACGAAATTCTTTGTAGAAAACATCATGACACATGTCAAGAAGAAAGGCTATGAGTTCAGCATCCAGCACATAGGCTCTATCTTCTGGTTTAACTTTTCCAAAAATAGAGTATGTACCTCAGACCAAATAGATGGTTCTAAGATGAAGATATTTAGCAAGATGCATAATCACCTGCTTAACAAGGGTATCTATCTTGGTCCTTCTGGTTATGAGGTAGGATTTATTTCCAGTGCTCATACCTATGATGACCTCAAGCATGCAATACAGATAATTACAAAAACCTTAGACAAAGTACTATAAGCTTGGGTACCGTCACAAAGAAATTCAGCCTCCTACATCTGATTGTTATCCTTTACTTGATAGCAGCCTTTAGCTGGTGGGCCATATTACTTTATAAAAAAAATCAGACCAACTATCAGCTCCAAAAAAAGCTAGCGGCTTTCGATATTTCAATAGATAAAGAAGAAATAGAAACGAGTTATCTCAAGGGAAAAAAAATGATCATCAGTGAAGGAGTTGTTTTCGGATTGTCTATCCTCTTCGGCCTCTTACTTATCAATCGTGCTTATAGATCCGAACTTAGATTAAATCAAAGGCTCAATGATTTTTTGCTTTCCATAACTCATGAACTAAAAACCCCAATTGCTTCCTTACAACTCGTCAATAAAACATTGCAGAGAAATGGGCTGAGCACAGCAGAACGGAATGAACTACTAAAGACTGGCTGGGATGAATCAGTCAGGCTCGAATCACAAGTCAACAACATCCTCGCTGCCGCACAAATAGAGCAAGCCTATAAGTTCAACTTTGAAAAGACTGACTTATATGAACTGGCAAAGAACAGAGTCGCTAGATTTCAGAAAATGTTTCCTGAGCGAGAAATTAATATTTCAGGACAGGAAAACAGCTATGCTTCCATAGACCCAGAGTCCATACACCGCGTAATAGATAATCTGATCCATAATGCTATTAAATACTCTGATAGAGAAAAGAAAGTGGAGATAGCAGTTGGCTCAAAAACAGAGAACACCTCTATTACAGTCAGTGATGAAGGTAGTGGCATTCCTCAAAGCGAAAAAAATAAAATATGGGATAAGTTCTATAGAATAGGGAATGAAGAGACGAGAGAGCAGCCTGGCACAGGGCTCGGCTTGTGGATAGCCAAA
>CALLAE010000012.1 GCA_938002665.1 uncultured Saprospiraceae bacterium
TTCTTCTTCTTCTTCTTCTTCTTCTTCTTCTATTTCTTAATTATCTCAAAGGTCAGGGGTGTATTGTATCTAGTCGGTATGAGTTTTGTAAGAGAAAGTAGTTTAGTCCTTTTAAGTAACTTGTAAAATATGTAGAGGGACTTTTTACGTTTTCTGAACTCGCTATTCTGCTCTAGTCTTTCTAAATAATTATAAGTAGTTTGCTTTCTAAATACGCAGTTGTAATTGTGTGTTTTAGCTATGGATGACACTTCGCTATAACTGATAAAGTTTAATGTAAACCAGAGGTTGTTTTTATTCAATGCTCGTTTTACAATGGAAGTTTTTTCAGGCCAGGCAGGGATTAGTAATATATTGAGGTGTGGCTCATAGGGTACATTATAATTGACAGTATTGTGTATCATAGTGCCATCATTACTGAGCCTATTGTACATCGTTATTAATGCTGTTTCTGTATTGTTTACATGTTCTAAGACAAAATTAGAAAAGATAAATTTGAAAGTGCTAGGTAGTTCTACAATTCTCTCAATAGGGTAGGACATCCATTGCGATGAATCTACAGATAGTAATGAGAATATTCTCTTTGATATCAGTGTATATTCTGAATATATGTCTTGCTGAGCAGGCTCTATGGCCCAGACATTATAACCTGATTTCTGCAGATAGATAAAGCATAGTCCTATTCCAGCACCTACTTCTAGTATAGTGTCTTTTTTATTTATGAACTTCATATCCAGCAGCCCAATTGTCACTTCCGCTTCCTCGATGAACAGTTTCATCTTGTCTAGTGGCTTTTGAGCACCAGCATCATGAGCATTCGTCATCATGAGCCATTTCTGAATCTCTTCATCCTGCATTATGTCAGGGAGCACAAGCTTGTAATAATCAAGTAGTGATAATTTGTCTTTCATTTCTGCCCGTTACATATCTAGTTGTAACTTAATTTTATTAGTTTATCACTATAGGTATATATTGTATCATTCGCATAAAGTAACGGTATTAATTCGGCCGGCAAATTCAAACGGCTTTCTTCTTGCAACCTCAGTTCAAATGTGTTTAATTTATTATTGAATTTAGATATGCTGACATCATGCAATTTCTTATTTGTACAAAACTTAAGGCTATCTACCTCAGTGGAGGCCACACCTTCTATTAATATAGTTGAGGAATTCCTATCTATCTTTATGTGACCACTGCCGTCTGTGTGCATATCTCTTACATGAATTGAGTTTATTCTATTAATTCTCAATTTATAGTTGTGTTTATGTTTATTGATGTTTGTAGGAAATATAGGTTGTTCGCACTGGATATGCTTTAATATCATAAAATCACCTATTCTGTAGCTGTACATTGCTGTATTTTCGTTAGTGTCTATAAGATTAATAAATTCTTCTTGATTGTCATTTCTTATGCTGTCTTTTAAATTCCAACTTCTGTTACTCATGACAACTGACATTGTATACTTATCTATGTGGATTGGATTACTGATTAGGTTATCTGAGAACTTTCTCTTAAAGTCATTGCTCAATTTTAAAAAGAATGGGTTGCCGTCATAAACCTTAGAAGCGGTCAAATAATAGTCTATCTTGTTGTCATAGCCTTTCGACTTTAACCATGTATATAATCCTTTTGACATCCATTCATAATTTATAGCTGGATCACCTACTACTAGTATTTTATTCTCTTTACTTGTCAGTTGGTTTTGTATTTCGCTTTGAATTTTAGCGAATTGTATTGCGTAAGAGGCTTTATTTTTTGCACTCTTTGTGACCTCAGATTTTATATTTATACTGATTAGGCTTATTCCAATTAGAGTGGTTGTAAGAAGTTGTATCATAAGGTCTGGTAAATAATTCTTCAGTGCACTTAACTGTAGGCCTATGGTAAGCGGAAATGCCAAGGCCATAGGATAGTGATATCGTCCTGTTTTCAGCCCACTTTTGTGGTATATAAATATTTGAGAGAGTGTATAGGATAGGAAGAATAGTAGAAGCCATATTGATTTTTTTCTTTCAGGTTTATAGACGAGTAGGAGGGCAAATAAGATTATAATGACGATTGTCGGCATTGTATATTTCGTCTTAAGTAGAAATAGGAAATACTTAACGTAATTAAATGGATGAGTCTGGGCATCCACACCAGCATAACCAGTGCCTGTAGCGCCTAAAAGCTTTACAATCAAGAGTAAGCATGAGGTGATTAGTACGAAGTAACAAATTACATGAAATTGAGATTTTATATTCTCTTTTTTGGTAGTATGATATGCATGCAAAAAGATGAAACTTGGGATTATAAGAATCATTGTTTCTTTAGAGAGGCATGATAGCAATAGACCTGTAGTAACAGTGAGGTAGGGAAATTTCTTACTATTGTCATAGTAGTAGCTTAAAAGAGCATACATAGATACTGAAAACGGGATAAGTGCATAAGTTATATTAGGTCCAAATCTATAAAACGTATACGATTGAAATCCTAGCACAGACATAAGACTGAGTACGGAGGCCAACCAATTCCCTATACCCATCTTCAGTATTATTTTATACCACAAAAACAAAACGGCTAAGACATTGAATAATCTAGCCACATTCCAAAGAGTATATTCAGTACCGAAGAGGGCTGTCTGGGTTATAATGCTAACTCTATAAAAAAGTCTTAGTCGGTTTATGGTGAATAGTTCATAATTAAACCATTTTATTATGGTCTCTGTAAAACCGAGATTCTCAAGATCAGTTTGAGTTTCAAGTATCTGGTAATAGTCGGTAAAATTATATTGAGTGTATAATAGACCAGTGCTATGAGCAAAATATACTATTGATAATGCGATAACTGAAATAGGAAGATGCCTTAGCTTAAAAAGGGCTTTCGTCCATCTGTTTTCAGTTGCTGATTGTTCTAGATTTATTTCCACTCTACTGCTTATATTTCGAATAATTCTAAATACATATAAGCCTCATCTCTTAGTTTATCATATTTCACCTTGATGGCTTTACCTAGATTATTAGACTGCTCTGATATTGAATTGTAATAATCTGTATGCCAGTAATTTTCGTAGTCTTTTCTGACGTTAACTTTTTGGACTTCAGTTTCGCCTATTATACTGTTTATTTTTACAGTTCGACTATAGCTCAAGTTTTTCAATAAAAAGTCTATTGAATTTTTGTTTCTAAGGTTATT
The DNA here is from genome assembly GCA_938002665.1 of uncultured Saprospiraceae bacterium. Classification (GTDB taxonomy): domain Bacteria; phylum Bacteroidota; class Bacteroidia; order Chitinophagales; family Saprospiraceae; genus RFSX01. The sequence goes on from CALLAE010000012.1 coordinate 3,175, forward strand.
GTTGAAACTCCATTGGACTTTTGATATTATTGAGTTGTGGATAAGCATATTTTCAAAGCCAAAACCTATGCCATTATTACTCCAGTGTTTTAGGATGTCTAAATATCCTACTTGAGGATCGGTTATAAATTTATTTCCAGATGACGTTATTTTCGCTGTTTTAAATAATGATATTTTTGAAAGCTTTATTTGTTTTTGCAGTAGGGATTCAAGTAATTGATAATTTGGATTACAGAATTCAGGAATAAGATAGATGAGGTCAAGACCATATTTATCTACGCTATCAGCTATGCCTTTTTGAGTCGATTTATCATTAGATTTTAACTCTAAGGATAGTAGACCATTGGAGTTATTTTGAATTAAATCAATAGTCGGTTTATTAGTGCTAGTTTCAATAATCTTAATGATGCCTATTGTAATGTATGCATGTTCAGGTTCTTTATTTGCTTTAGTTATGTTAGCGATACCCGACAATATTCTAGTGTCTATTTCTGCACTATCATCTTGATGTAACGCAAAGAAATCTTCAAGACTTGCTTTGTTTGATTTATTAGGCGAGAATTTTATGGGTTGTGATTGTTCCGGAATTTGATTTATTACATTGACATTTGTGTTGCAATGTCTCGTAAGGTGTAGTAATTCGCTTTTTGTAAGTTGCTTAGAATATAACCATAGTGCCTTTTGGTATCTCTCAGCAAACTTTGTTATTTCTTCTATATAGACATCATGTTTTATGTCTGCAATATTGAGGAAAATATTCTCTTGAGATTTCCACGATACCCTTTGTGATGCTGGATTAAAGTTGTATTCTGTCTTAGACCATTTGCAGCCACTTATAGGTGTGGAGAAAATATTCTTGACATAGGCATCTCTCCATTTGCCGTGACTGTCTTTTTTGTCCTCATTTTTATTGTGGATTTGGCTGAGAGATGGCGCTTTTTGGATGTGATATGATTTGATTTCCAAGCAAGGGTTGACTACGTTATATTCTGTATAGCTATACAATTGATGGGCTAAGAATGAGTCGCAGAACATAGATCCTAATTTTATATTATGCTTAAGTTCTATATCTACAGGTGACCTATATATAAAACTGTCAAAGGAGAAATAATTTGGCACACCAGATTCTAATTTTATTAGTTCCCATTGCCCTTGGTCATTTTTATTGTATCTAGATAACACAATGAATGTAGCAGTCAGGTTTATCTGGTGTATTAACCTTATTGTATTATCATAGTGAATGTCAGAGTTGGCTATTATAATGATATTGTCTTTGTACCTTTTATTAGATATATCGAAGAGCTCCTTAAAATCAGGCTTGCCGACGCAATACTCTAAATCAATTTTATTGTTTCCTTGTACCAGTTCTTGCAAAGGATAAGCTATGGAGTTGTCTTCTTGCCATCCATCGAATACAACACATATCTTATTTATAAGCGGATTACTGATATTATTTTCTAGGCAATATATCAGCTCTTCTATTCTATGAGAGTTTTCATCATTGTACAGTGACGTAATTAATGTTACAGGCGTATTCAAAATCTTATTTCTTTTAGAATTTTAAGATCTTCCTCGAGCTCTTCCAATAGAATAAGTTGAGTAGCAAATCCACTTTTTTCTGGGTATTTGATAATGGCCTCTTTTATAGTTGTCAGTGCTAAATTTTTGTTTCCTTTTTTAATGAGTATAAGCGAGTGGAAGTGATGCGTAAAAAAATTGTCTATTTTGTCACGTATCATTAATAAGCAAATGCTTTCTGCTGCAGACCAATTTCTGGTGAGCATATATAGCTTAATAAGCCTGATTTTGAAAAAGGGGTTGCTAGGACATTTATCTGCCATATTTTTAAAGTGTGCTATAGCCTCATCTCTCTTATCCTTATTCTGGAATAATTGCTCTCCTATAGCGACACCTTTTTTAAATTCTTCTAGCTTCATCTAACTATTTGGTTTGTAGTATTAAGTGTATGAAGCATTGATTATACTCGCATTTTTTGATAGGAAGCGGCGCAAGTTTTGAAAATGTTTTTCTGCACTATTTTTTATGTGTTTATAAAATTCTATTTCGGTTTTCAGTTCTGCATTTAAGTAGACCAATTCTTCTTCTGAGAATTCTGTAGTCCATCGTATTTTTTTTCCTTTATTAAACTGATGGATGCTGTTGTTGGCTTTTACGTTTTTAACCCTTGTAGTCAGGTCTATACTTTGCAGCCCTACATGGTCTTGAATGGCAAATAAAACTTCTCTTTCGTAAGTGAATAATGAATCAAAAGGTATCCACAACACTGAGTTGGTCTGTTGCCATAATTCAGCTTTTTTAAATCCAAAACGGATATGTGGTAATGTTTGCTCTAGTGTTTTTATGGTGCTGAAAAAGTCATTACTGCCATCACTTATTGTTCGATTAGAATGGTCTAGTGCAGAAAGTATGATATCTCTTGGATCTCTAATAGAGCCAATGATTTTTATATGACCTCTTGATATACCATTCTGTAAATCTTTTGTTAGGATAGCTGTTCTATTGCTTTTCAAGGCAGTGTCATCATAGGAGTTATGCGTCTTGAATGCAAAGTAATCACTGATAGGAATTGTGGTTGCTAGATTTTCTATTTCTCCAACTGAAGGATCAAAATATAAATCACTCTTTATAAATCCTGCGAGATGCTTTCTATGGGCAATGTAATGATCGTAGCTTGAGTGTCTTGCTTGTAGAAGCTCAGTAAGTACTTGATATTGAAATGAAGAAGCGGACTTCATGACACCAAATGAGACTACTAACATTGTGCTGATTTTCTCTTAAACTACTGAGAATGAATAACCAATGGCTAAGATACATATATAATGAGAATATGTAGCACCTGATTGTGCTGTCGAAACCGCTTGTATACTGATTAGTTACCTATATTTGAATATAAAGAATAATCGAGATGGTCATAGTTTCTTACGGCACATTAAAGAGTGCTAGCAGTTTTGCATGGCAGATTGTGGACCTTCATCTCAAGTCATCCTATGATGATAATGTGTCGTACATGCATCATCGTAATGTAGGTTTGCCTAGCTTGTATCACAAAGAGCACTTCGAGATATCTGACAGTGAGCTTGAGGATTTGGTGAAACTATTAGACAAGGAGCGGATATATCATTTCAAGACACATTCTGTTTTCAATAATATTGCATTCTCCAAGCAAAGCTTACCAGTATTGAGTGAAACCTTAAATAGGTATTTCTTTCAAGGCAAAGTGAAGGTAGTAGGATCTATAAGAGATCCAAGGGAGATCTGTCTCAGTGCTATGGACCATGCAAGACGCAAGACCAGTGATGGATCTTTCTTTGGAAGATTGGATCATTTGGATGATACTATTCCACACGTTAAAAGAAATTTTGAAAAAGCCATAATTTGGGATTCCACTGGTATGGTAGAATGGATACCTTATGACCTTGTCGTCAAGGATCCACTAGAGGTCAATGTAATAATCAGTCAGTATTTAGGTTTTGACCCTAAGGCCATAGAGGCTCAGCTCAACTGGTTATTAAGCAAAAAAGATAGAATCGTGCAGTTTAACAAAGGAAAGGCAAAGAGGCATGAATCTGAGCTCAGCCGTGCCGAGCTATCCAAACTTAGTGACATATTCTCTAAAGAAATCAGCTTTTATGAATCAGTAAAGAATCGGCTGTCGGGCTCTAAGACTCTTTTTTTATAAGGTAGACTCAGTCTATAGGTCTTTTTGTTTTTAGACGCTAAGAATTTGTCATGGAGAAGGGTATTGCCAATGATTTTCTTGAAATTGGTCTCATATTCTAGCTTGTGACGCGTCTTATCAGTCAGGTAAATGTCCAAATCAAATCTCACATGCGATCCTGGCCAATCTTCCCAATAATACCATATATCAGTAAATGGTATTTTTAGCTGAGGCTGCAGCCATTTTCTTATTACTTCCTTGTAGGATTTATCACTGACATCATGTCTGCCGTGGATTAGGTTGTCGACCTTGATTGTATTGAACTGTAAAGCATGTCTGTGATAGAAGGTATGGATTAGTATCTGCTGTATCTCGCATGTCGCCCACCATGATAACTCGTCAAATTGTGTAACATAGGGTAAGACAATACCTTCTCTGATCACGTCCTTGTGGAATGCTATGAATTGTTCATCATTTATCATGAAGCATTGCTTTACCCATGGCTTACCACCCTCAATAACAGCACTCTTCAGTGTCTTAGTAACGAGAGGAACACCAATGGCCGGTTGATAATTATGTAAGGCGGACTCAAAGCTAGACCAGCTTCCGGTCTCAATAATTACATCATCATCGAGAAAAATGATGTAGTCATAATCTTTACCTTGGCACTCTTGTAACAACCTGTTCCTACCTTCTGCCCAGGTAGAGTCAGGGAGATATATGCATCCATCCACCCTATGGTCATAAGATAGAAAGTATGCATGGCAGCTAGGCCGGTCTGCTAGATGAAAATAGTCAGCTATCCTGCTTGCTTCTCCTTGTACTAGATATAGGAATTTCAAGGATGTTTAATTCGGAATTTTAAATATTGCAATATATAAATTTACGTTGTATGTTCTTAACTAAGTAATCTTACGAACATGATATGTCTTATCATTGTAACCATTCAACTCAGGAAATTATCTTTGTTCTAAATGAAGTATTATCCTAGATTAGATTCTATTAGAGCTATAGCTGCATTTTTAGTCATACTAAATCATTGGACTCCTGAAAGTTCTTGGTTTCATAAAACTCCGCTAGCTATGATTGGAGTTATAGTATTTTTCGTTCTGAGTGGTTTCCTTATTTCACTCATCCTATTTATTAACTTTAAAAAGTCAAATGATCTTGGTATTCCTAAAAGTCAGGTATTAAAGAGATTTTACCTAAAAAGGATACTAAGAATTATGCCAATATATTTTTTGTATTTGTTCTTAGTTTATTTGTTCAGGCATCAATTAGGTGTACCTAAAGATGCATTTTTTTATTTAGCTACCTATACAAGCAATCTTTATATGTATTACCATCAGGAGTGGTTGGGGTTCCTGAGTTCATTGTGGACATTAGCAGTTGAGGAGCAATTTTATTTAATATTTCCTTTTTTATATCTATGTCTTAATCGAAAGCTTTTTTTGTTTTCAATAGCCTTATTAACAATTATAGGTGTTATTGTGCCTATCATTTATAAAAGTAAAATGATAGAGATTCATACTTATTCCTGTTTAGATGCATTTGGGTTAGGCATACTTTACGCATATTTATATTATGAGGGGAAAAATATAATGGTTGATTGGATTGTCCGTATTATAGGTTTTATTGCGCTTTTACTAATTGTATTGAAATCTCTTTACATATTTCCGATTCATATTGACTATTATTTTCTTACTGCGTTGTTTACGGTTTCGTTAATTTCTATGATCGTGAATGACGAAAAAATACTCAGCTTAGACTTTCTTCTCAATCTCAAAGTATTTCAGTTTTTAGGAAAGATTTCATATGGAATCTACCTTTATCATACTTTAGTAGGTAAGTTGTATGTTATGATAATTGGAAGATTACAAGCTTCTAACTCGATAGTAGATCAGGAATTTTGGTTTTCTTTTCCCGTTTCTTTCACGTTCAAAATGACAAGTCTTCTAGCCATTTCATTTCTCTCATGGATTTGCATCGAGAAAAGAATTTTAATCTACAAGAATCGGATGCTAAATCTTAAGTAGGACAAATAGTTTTCTTAGATAACCTTCACAGCGTTTTCTTTTGCATACTCATATCTATATACTGCTTGTCGCGGATCTAGTCTCTTAGTTGACCAGTTGTTTTTAAGATTCACTGCACTTAAATTATTACCGAAAGTATTCCACCTTTTGGAAAACCTATCCAGTGGTCCAAGGAATTTGTAATGTAGTAATTTTAACGAATAAGTATCCGAATATTTGATATATCCTTCAGGGTCACAATTGTGGGCACCGGGTCTATAATAAATGTTACTGACCTTTTTTGGGTCAAAAATTACTTTTTTATCAAATCGTTTGTTTCTGACTCCATACTTTAATTGTTCAGTTATAGGAGTGCCATCATTTACAGGTAGCATAGCAGAAAACATGTCATATCCTTTTATTGATGGAATTGTTATTGACTCTTCTTTGCACCTTTTTAAAAAGCCTATAATTGATGAGTTATGGTATAAAAACTCATCCATATCCACAACAATAATCCAATCAGCAACCCCAATGCTAGTTTTCCATTCACTATTCTTAGCATACATTAAGAAATCATCTCTGTACTTGCCATCAAAATCAAATTCAATAAGTTTACATCTCTTATCTGCTAATATGAGCCGCTCTGAGTTATCTATACTATTCACATCAAAGAAGATATTTATTTTATCTACGTAGCTATAATGTGATAGAAAAAATGGAATTAATAATTCCTCATCTCTGCAAAAGGTGTATAGATGAATAATCATTCTTTCAGGTTAATATATTTCTTAGTTTCATTCTTGATATTGGCATTTATCTCAAGAAGTTTTTCTTCTATAATACTTGGTATGTCAAAAGGATCAGTTTCATACCTATTTGCAGATCTAGGGTTAATGGGTATTTTTATAACAGTATCCTTCTTATATTCTGGGAAATTATAATCAAGGAAATTAGTAATTCTATCGATTTCATTTTTTGGATCTATGTACAAGTCCTCAAGACGAGAGACAATGTATCGATTTGGCATGTATTTTTCACATAATTTTAATGCTCTATTGTTAGCTTCGATCCAAAAATTTAATTGATCTAGTTTGGAATAACCGTTTTCATTCCTTTCAAAGTTGAAAAGTAATTCTCCCCAATTTTTTAGTTGTTGTTTGTTTTTACTCAAAGCCATGTTCTTGGCTTCTCTTACTACTAAAATAAATTTGATATTTGGAAAGTGGTTACTTATTTCCTTAATGAGAAAGTAGCTATTAGGCTCTTTCCATCCCCATATTGTCTTTTCTTTGTTATTTAGAGCTATTGCTTTCAGATCTATTTGAGGATTTGTTATTATGGTCTTGTTGTTTTTACATATCTCATTGAATTTTATTCGAGCAGCTTTGTCTATGTTCTCGCCAACAGTTATCTGTTTGAACAAGGATAATCTTTGAAAAATATCATTTTGGTCAGCTTTGACATACCATTCTGGTTGTTTGAACAATCTTGTAAATAATAGATAATCATTCTCAGGATTTAAATCTTTTCCCATACAGATACCTAATTGTTTAAGTATCTCAGCATAGACACGTGTACCGCTACCTCCTAGTCCTCCAATAAATAAGTGTGGATCAAAGTTCATCTTCAATGATATAATGGAATACTGTATTGTAAGCAGTCTTTTTTGAAAGTTTCAAAAGCAAGATTAAATAGCTTCGTTTCTATTGGCATATGTTTCTTTACCAGAGGAAGAAATTCATTTGAATAAGATTCATGGATAGGTTTATCCGGATTTACTCTTTCTTTTTTATGACTTGTAATGATAATATGAGGAATCTTTTTTTTTAATAGTTTCAGTGAGCTGTCATAAAAACTAGTTATTCCAATCCAATTGAATTTGTCAGGATGATAGGAGTTCATCGATAGTTTTGAATATTCACCATATGCTTTGATGAATTCAGGCAATGAAAGTCTTTTTGTAATCAGATTGGATCTCAAAACATTTATCTTTTTTCCCTTTTTGATAGGTTCTCTTTTCCAAAAGTGATATAACGACTGAATGTAATCACTTGGATCTCGATATATAGTCAAGTAGTAGGCTGTGGGATATACACCAGAAAGATCTTCAGGAGCAATATGACCATAAATAAAGTGATTCTGATTTTTATATTTTATTATATGGTTATCAATGGGATATGTATTTGAATTGCGATTATATTTATAGTATTTCCAATTTTGAAATGATGAATGCATATTCTTAATAAAACTAGTCCCACCAGATTTAGCTTGGTGGCAAAAAATAACAACATTATTTTCTTTCATATACATAATCAGATAAATAATATTATAACTTTTGGACTCAATATCTTCATTTATCTAAAGTTTTGAACTGGTTTGAGTATGCTCTACAAATTTACTAAAATAGGTGTCATCTTGGCCTTGTTGCTTTTGTTTTGCTGCATGGATACATCAAAAACTACGCTTAGTTTTGAGATGTCTCCGAATATAATCATCATAGTAACCGATGATGCAGGATATTCAGATTACTCTTTCATGGGTTCTGAAATTAATACACCTCACATCGATAAGTTAGCCAGCAATAGTTTCATTTTTCCTAATTTTTATAACAATGGTAGATGTAGTCCTACCAGAGCTTCTTTGCTCACAGGACACTATCCACAAAAGGTAGGAGTGGGAGAATTATCTAGACCAAGCACTGAAACAAATTTACCAGGCTACTTAGGTTATTTAAATCTTGAATATGAAACACTAGCAGAGTCATTAAAAGATTTAGGTTATTATACCATCATGTCAGGAAAATGGCATCTTGGTGGTCAGAAGTTGTCTAGAGTAGATGAGCAACTAAAATGGCCTTTGCAGAGAGGATTTGATAGTTTCTTTGGTATACTAGGAGGAACAGTAAGAACACATTTTAAGCCAACGGCAGGAGACAGATATATGTATGAAAATGATAACATTCCCATAGAAGTATTTGAAAAAGAGTTTTACAGTTCTGATGCCCTTGTGGATCATATTGTAGAATCTATAAAGGAGCATAATGTAAATAGGGAGAAACCATTTTTCGGGTATTTACCATTTTTTGCTCCCCACTTACCATTAGAGGCCCCGTCCAAGTTGATAGATAAGTATGTTGATGTTTATTCTGAATATTTTGACATGAAGGAGATAAAGAAGGATAGGTTGGATGGTTTGAAAAAAAATAATTTCCAAGAGGAATTTGTAGAACCTAACATGGAATTATTTAGTATTTCCTATGGTATTCCAAGAGATGAAAAGATACTTGCGTTAGCTACACATGCAGCAATGATGGAAAATGTGGATCAAAATATTGGCAAACTTGTCTCTTATCTTAAATCTAGCGGCCAATACGATAATACACTGATATTTTTAATGTCAGATAATGGAGTATCAGCAAATGGTATTTCAGATATTTTTAATTCTCCTTATTATGGAAAGAAAGGAATGTTATGGGAAGGTGGTATAAAGACCCCTCTTGTTGTTTCTTGGCCAGCAATTATTTCAAAGCAAAAAATCATCAGACAAGCTTGGCATGTGATGGATGTCATGCCAACGATTTTAGATATTCTTGGAAACAAGACTAGCTCTTTAACAGGAAGGAGTTTTAAGACTATTCTTGAATCTGGAGTTCCTTCCAATGACCTATATTTAGATAGAGACTATTTGTTTTGGAGTGATAGAAAACTAGTGGCAGGATTGTCCAAAGATGGTATCAAATGGATAAGAGAAGAGGGAAGAGGAAACTTTCTATATGACCTTAAAATGGATCCAACAGAATTAAATGATCTTGCTGTAGAGAGACCAAAGGTAGTACAAGAGTTTCGGCGTAGATTTAATATGTATAAGAGAGAGAATAACGTAGAGTCCTTTGCGGTTGTCCAGAAAAGTCGAGTATTAAACTAGAAGTCTTGGTTGTTCTACTTAGAAATATCATTCTGAAAAGCCTAATTGTCATAGTCACCTTTTCTTTAATAGAATCTGTGGTTAGTTCTTACCTTCCATTTGCATGGGGTAGTATGCAGCTTCGATCTAAACTGAATTTTATTAAGGAAAATTCCCTTGATCCTAATTCTTATTTCATTGGCTCGAGTATTAGTAATAGACAAGTACGTCCTACTCAGTTTGATTCCATAGTTGGCATTCCTAGACTGAATAGTTTTAATCTCTCGGTAGATGGGACAATGCCTCCACATCACTTCTATTTGTTAGAGAATTTATTGGAAAGAGATACAACAATCGACTATATTTTCATGGAACTCGATGGTTTTGATCATATGCCACCGAAGCACTTTTTGACGACCTTTAGTAAATTTTACTTTACGCCAAAATGGTTCGCTTGGTCCATTTCAAATTTAGTTTTTAGTCAGACTATTCCTTGGAAGCAGAAACTCTATATGAGTTATAAGTATGGACGTAGTTTTCTAGAGAACTTGTTTTTTGTGAGTATGCGCTTTGATGCCTTTAAGTCAGTTCTAAAAAAGAATGTCTACAGTTATCGGGTGCTCGATAAATACAAAGATGGTTTTATGTATTTCAATACAGAGTATACAGAGAATAAGCAACAAAGCAAAGACAAAAACAAGCTTCTAAAAGAGACTAGGTTGGAGTTTGAGCAGGCATACTCAATGAAATCAAATGCACTTAAATCTAATTTTATCTATAAAGCCATGCTAAAGAAATACCTAAAATTAGCCAATAAGCATGGTGTGCAATTATTTTATATTATTACACCTCGCAATTGTGTCCTGATCTCTGCAGAAGAATTACTAGACATAAAGAACAGTTTTGGTGATGATGTAGTCATTGATCTAGCTGATCCTCAAGCTTACAAAGAGCTATATAATCCGATGCTTCGTTATGATGCAGATCACCTGAATAACGAGGGTTCTATAATTTACACAACTTGTTTTGCTGAAGTATTCAAAGGTATAAAGGGTACAGAATAACATGTTTTTTAACTCATATACCTACTTTGTTTTTCTTCCAATAGTTTTATTGGTGTACTATGCTTTGCCAGCTGTCAGGTACAGAAATATTTTTCTGCTGCTAGCCAGTTACTTCTTTTATATGTGCTGGCAACCGATCTTTATCCTGCTCATAATCGTTTCCACCCTTACAGATTATTTTGTCGGTAAGAAACTAAGTATAACAAATGAAAAGGGTAGAAGGAAGCTACTTTTGTTTTTGAGTTTGTTAGTGAACATCGGTATTCTGCTTTATTTTAAATACTTCAATTTTCTGACTGAAAATATAGAAGGGCTCCTATCTGTTCTAGGCTTGAATTTGGATCTTCCAGCTCATAGTCATATTCTGCCAGTTGGTATTTCCTTTTATACCTTTCAGACATTGAGTTATACTTTTGATGTATATAAGAACAAGAATCATGTAGAGCCTAACTTCATAGATTTCTCTTTGTATGTTTCATTCTTTCCCCAGTTGGTTGCAGGACCTATAGAACGTAGCAGAAATCTCCTACCTCAGTTTAAGATAAAGCAGGTATTAGATTATAAAAGGTTTCGTCTCGGTGCTATGTTGATTATGTTAGGCTTAGTGAAGAAGCTAGTATTTGCTGATCGCTTTGCCATTTACTCTGATGAAATATTTTCTGCTCCGGAGCTCTATAATGGTGTGAATGCAATCTTAGGAATAGTCTTTTTTAGTTTTCGGATTTACGGTGATTTCTCAGGATATACAGATATAGCCATCGGTTCTGCATTATTACTTGGCATTACTTTGATGGAGAATTTTAAAGGTCCTTATTTAAGTAGGAGTATAAGAGAATTTTGGCAGCGGTGGCATATATCTTTATCTACCTGGTTCAGAGACTACTTGTATATACCTCTGGGTGGAAATAGAGCTGGGTCCTCTCGAACTTATCGCAATCTACTTATTGTTTTTTTGATAACAGCCTTGTGGCATGGAGCAAGTTGGACCTTTGTAGTGTGGGGTTTGATTCATGGTTTTTTTCTTATTGTGGAAAGGCTAGTGCTTACTAAGCTTCTGGATAAGCTCCCAGCAGTACTTAATGTCTTTTATGTTTTTGTTATATCTTCTGCTGCATGGATATTTTTCCGAGCTGATACGATGACTGATGCGCTAGTACTGCTTAAGAATGTCTTTATCTACGAAGAAGGAAATTTCTTTAACCATAATATTTACGAAGACGTTATAGATACTGCAGAATTATATCTCTCTCTAGTTTTACTCTGTGTGGCTATTGCACTACATTTCTTTGAGTATCGTTATAATGTAGCTGTCCGTATATCTAAAAGCAATGTTGTTAAGAGGTGGACATTCTACTTATTATGCATATTATCAATTGCTTACTTGGGCGAGTATGGACTTTATAAGGAATTTATTTACTTCCAGTTTTAAAGACATCTATTGATTTCATCTCCAGTCTCTTTAAATTATCATTGAAAATTTTAGCAGCCTTAAGGATATAATTGTCACTGAATGTTGTATAGTGGTTAGAACTTCCTCCTTTGTTTATAAAGCTAGATTGTAGCAGAAGCTTGGTAATCCTACGCCTCTTGGAGTAGAATAGACCAGCAATTTTATGATCAAGTTCTTTTTGTTCTAAAGACTTCATTTTTTCTATAGAACAATAGTCCACAGCAAGAGCTATAGCTTCATCTGAGAATCCTAAACTATAGTTGTTTCTTAGATTTTTGAGAGTAGATTCTGGATCTCTTATGAGATCCTCGTATTTTATAATGTGAAGAGGAAGTTTGGTTTGATCTAGCCAGGATTGACAGTGATGATTCCAACTTAATTTAATATCTGAAGTGTTGTCTTTTAAAAATTGCTCTAAAAATTTTCTTTTGAAGTATGGGATGACTAACCTCAGACTTCCTTGGTTTTTATGGTGATTGATTAGAGAGAGTGCGACATCTAAAGGATGTCTTACAATAATTATGCATTTACTTTTACGGTTTATAAATGGTAGTTTATTGGAATAAGCACCATGTGTTTTTATGAACAAGGGATCATATTTGCTATTTTCTATAAGTTGAACTCTATTACCAGGAGGATAGAATCTAAGAACCTCCTTAGAACTTGAGAAATTTCCATTATAGCAACTGTAAATTAGAAATTGAAACCAAGTTGCCCCAGATTTCGGGTAAGAGCTGACTAGTATAGTGTTCTTATCTTTTTTCATCTTAACAAAACAGCCGTAATAATAAACAAAGCATTCCATTGTAGCTACTTAATGATTATAGATTTGATTAGTTCAGTATACTACTTACATTTGGTCTTTTGATAATAAGTAACCACAGTATAATATTGAGACTAGATTCTGTAGTCATAGACCTTACATTGGAAGAAAGAAATCTTTTCTGTGCTAATATGTTGCTTTGGGATAGGCCTGAATTTAACCCATATACCGATGTACAAGAATCAAAGCCAACTCTAAAGGTCAATTTACTTGCGAGTAAACCTAGGCAAGGTTTTGAGTCTAAGATCAAGTCTATTTATAATTCTACTGATAAAGTAAAGCTTTACTTTTCTAAACTAGAGTTCGCTTATCCTGATCATGATAGCACTAGTCAAGCTATCAATAATGAGCCAAACTTAAGTTTCATCAACTCTCTAGCTAATTCGGAATCCGGTATTCACTTAAGACTTAATGTGGCCTGCTTGGCAATTCGAAGTAATTGGTTAAAGTTGATTGGTGATCAACTTTATGACCAGAATACTTGGATTATAAGTTCGATTTATGAAGGTGTTTCTGCCGTGGACAAAGATATGAGTTCAGCTATACATCCTTGTGGCATATATTATGTGACGCAAGAGTTTAAGTCATTTGTGCAGGATGTATGGAAACCAATAGTAAAAAAGTATTCTCTCCTAAGTAATGAGCTGAATCCTGTAGAAATGCTTTACAGAGGCCTGGATGACAATACCTTTTCTAATCTCGATGTAGCTGCTTTTAAAACCAAGTTTATTACCTCTGACACTTTCTCTAATCATGATGGGATTTATGAAAACAAGCACTATGATGGTGTGGCCCTTAGAAGACTACTACGTAACAAATCAACTCTTATAGGTATTAGTAAACACCTGTTCAGAGAGTTAGAAACTATCGATATAAGTTATAGTGAGTACAGAAAAATTGTGAGACAGCATTTCAAGGCCATTCAGAATTGACTAGTATTTATAATAATTTCCTTTTTAGACTTTTTATCTCTTCTTCCAGTTTTCTGATATATCTATGCTGGTCTCTATAAGTCTGATTAAGCTTATTGATTCTGTTTTGCTGGAATTTCCACAATTCTTCAGTTATAGTTTTAAGCTCCTCTTTGGTTAGTTCAGACTGCTTTTTGACATCAGTGTTTTCTATTGATGATGGAAATAAAGGCCCTTCCAATTCTGGGAAGTATTTTCTTTTTATTGAGCCATTATCCTTTTTGAAATATTCTTGAATCTCTGACCTTATGTTAGATGGTAGTGTGGCTCTGGAATTATCTACGATACTCTCTAGTGCAGTAATAATATCTCCTCTAAGCACGTTTTTTTCGCCATCGATTAGTTCTGGTATATTTTTGTTGAAGTCCTTAAGAAAGGCCAACTGAATGGCACTAAGAGACTTATTTAGTTTAGACTCCGGAAGTTCGTATTGTTTGTAATTAATATCTACCTTCTTACAGAAGTCCTGAATAAGATCTCCATTAAGTAGACGCTTCTTGTGAAAAAGTCCTACAATTATATTTTCTTGTCCAACGCAGTTCTCCCATAATTTTAATTGACTTAGGAAGTCGTATCTTTTCTTCTTATAAGCATTGTGGTTTAATTCTTCAGTTGCACCACACTTGACCCATGTCGAGTAGGTGGAGAGAAGCATCTCATCTTGCCGTCTTAGGTAGATAATAATCTTTGGCTGATAGTTAAGTGAAGTAAATAAAGACAACAATTTTCTGATTTCAGATTCATCTCCCACTCTAGAAGATAGATGCTCGCTACTCAAGAGTAGGTTCATTTTCTTCTCTCGTATAGGCTTTAATTCTCTTTTGAATTTTTCTTCAAAAGAATTACGAAAGTAGATGCGATCATTTGTGTTTGTGATATTTTTTCTTACAGCTAAGTCATTCAGGTTTTTATCATAGGCATAAGCAGGTAGGTTGGTGTGGTTTTTTATCCCTGGTGAATCAGGGTAATATATATTATCTACGGTCAATAGGCTTCTGTTTTGGTATGCAAATTCTTGTATCGTAGTTGTGCCAGTCTTTTCAAGACCGATGTGTATATATGCTATGGGTTTTGTTTCTTGCATTTACTACTGGGAAACTTTATTTTTTTAGTTCTTCAATTGTGTTCTGGAGCTCTGTGTATTGTTGTTTCAGATTATTTATCTCTTTTTGTTGAAAAGACCATAAGGCGCTAGCTATTTCTACAGTCTTTTCCTTTGTTAAGTTATCTCCTTGATCGGCCTCACTTGATTTAGTTTTTATAGTTTCATCAAATAAGTTACCGCTGGAATCAGGGAAATACTTTTCCTTTATAATGATATTGTCTTGTCTATAGTAATCTAATATAGCTTGTGACAGGCCAGGATCCAGGCTCAATTTGCTTGTGTTTTCCATCTGTTCCAGTGCCTTTACCATTTCGCCTCTCATCGGATTTTTATGACCATCTAGGACTTCAGGCACTAAGTTGTTTATTGACTTCAAAAAAAGGAGTTTACTCTTGTCCAACGATTTATTAAGGTCAGCTGGAGGATATATGTAAGCAGAACTATCTTTGATTTCTAGGATTTTTAGAAAATCTTGAATAAGATCATTACCATACATCTTAGCTCTCTCAAAAATCTTGACTACTAAATGTTCATCTCCGACGACCTCGTTCCACATTTCCAATAAGCTTAAGTAGTCATATCTTTTTCGTTTATAGGATTTTACATTGAGGTCAGCCGTGGCACCACTTTTTAGCCATGTGGAATAGGTGGATAGCAGATATTGATCTTGTCTCCTTAGATAGACAATGATCTTGGGCTGATAATCATTTTCAGTGAATAAGGATAGCAGTTTCCTGATCTCATCTTTACTGAATACTCTAGATGAGAGATGCTCGCTGCTTACGAGTAGATGAGCCCCAGATTTTTTTGTTTTATTAATTTCATTATCAAACCTTGCTAAGAAGTTCTCTCTGAAGACTTGTTTTGCCACAGGTGTATGTAAGTTCTTTTGCACTATGAGATCTCCTAAGGTCTTGTCATAAGCATAGGCTACCAAATCAGTATGATTACGAGCTCCTGGCGAACTCATAAAATGTATATTATCCTTTGCTAGATTTTCTTTGTTGAGATAAAAGAACTCTTGTAGTGTGGTAGTACCTGTTTTTTCAAGTCCTATATGGATGTAGGCAATGAGTTTCATTTGCTATCCAATTGGTTTTTCTTTTTTGCAAAACTCTCTTTATGAAACCTTACTGCATCTTTTGGATCATCGAATACATGACCTTCACCATCTCTGATTACCATTACACGATCGCAATTTTTCACAATTAGGTCCAATGAATGTGAGACAAGCACAATGGTTTTATTCTCGACTATTCTCTCTTGGAAGACAGCCTTAGATTTTTCTTTGAAGGATTCATCACCGACACCGCCAAAGAACTCATCTATGAGAAATATTTCTGCATCAGCATGTACTGCAACTGAAAATGCTAGTCTGCTTCTCATTCCTGAAGAATAGTATCTGATAGGAGTATCTACAAAATCTTCCAATTGAGCAAAAGCAATGATATCATCGAATTTTTCACCTATCTCCATCATGGTCATTCCTAAGATTGTACCATTTAGATAGATGTTGTCTCTTGCAGTCAGGTTCACATCAAAGCCGAGTCCCAGTGCAAGTCTTATCAGTTTTCCATTTGTTTCAATACTAGATCCTGGATCAGAATTCATAGAACCCATAATAAGTCGCAAGAGAGTAGACTTACCGCAACCATTCCGACCTACTATACCGAAGAATTCACCCTTCCTTATATCTACGGATATGTTCTTAAAAACTTCAAGCTTTTTGCTTGATAGCCTTTTATTGAGAACAGCCTTGATCTTCTGAAAACTTGTATCTGTCTGTTCAGACAAGTAGAAGGTCTTGCTGACTTTCCGTAAGCTGAGTGCAATATCTGATCTCATAATTTTTCTACTATTGTTTTAGAATATCTGTAGAATAATGAAACAGATATGAGGTACAGAATTACCGCGTATCCGAGATCCCAGAAGAATAGATCGAAGAAAAACTCATTGTTTGCAAGTAGGCAGGCCCTTGTGTTTCCAATTATTCCTACAAATGGATTTGCAAAAGCTGCCCACCTGTAGTTTTCTAGAATAAATGCAGTCTCAAAGAAAATACCTGAAGCCCAAAAACCCAACTTTGTCAGTATGTTCCAAACATGAATAGCATCGTCTATGATGCTTCTGACTATACCTAGAAGAATGCCACATGATAGACTGACCATGGCCCAGGTAAGCATTACAATAGGGAAGAGATACCAATATGGACCTCCAGTATTCTTATAGAAAATAGATAGAACTCCAAATGCAAGTAGATTAAATAAAAACCCTAGTAAAACTGATAGAATATGCGAGTAGTATAAATCCATCCAGTCAAACTGGATATTTTCTACCAAGTACTTCTTTTGCTTTAACAGATGTGACCCTCTATTTGACGCTTCTGTGAATGCCATCCAAATGATAATACCACCGAATAGAAAGAGAATGAAGTTTTCCTGATTCCGATTAAAAAATTTAGTAAAAACAATATAATAGATAAGCATTTGGGACATCGGATTTACAATAGCCCAAAGCATACCAAATTTATCGTTGTAATACCTTTTCTTGAAATCAACCTGGGCTAATTTCCATATCCTTTCTAACCTTTGATTGCTAGGGATATAATTAAGATAAAGATCTCCTAGTTTCGACTTTATCATTCTGTTATCCCTGAGTGAGGGAATTTATGTCCAAAATTCATAGAATTTGCAAATATTGTAATGCCCAAAGATAATAGAAGATAGAAGGTATGCTATCTATTTGGACCCATGTTTAATTGATATAATCGCAATGACTATCACCTGTATTGGTCCAAAGAAGATTTATTTCTTTTGACCAAATATCTATAAGCTCTTTTAATATCAAATATTAATGCTGAAAATTGACTTTTAAATAATGAAAGTGATGATATAATTATCCTTTCTCTCTTGAACTCTTTCCTGGATCTGATGGCTCTTCTAAAATCCTCCAAAAAGAACCACCTGTAGGAAACGAACAATATTTTTGAATAGTTAAACTTTAAGAACAAAAAACTAATAAGAATGGCTGTCAATTGTCTGAGTATGATAAATGGTAGCATTATGAATAGTAATGGGCCAGGGTAGAGTTTTACTATCGTATAGAGTATGTTTTTTTGATTCTTTATGGAATAATTTTCATTAAACACCTTTTTAATACTTCCTCCTCCTTTGTGGTATACCAAAGCTTTTGGAGCAAAGCTAACTTTGCATTGAGTGAGTTTTGCCCTAAATCCCAGTTCAGCATCTTCATAGCCAGTATTAAAATACTCGTCAAAAAGTCCAATTTCTCTCAGACAGGTTACAGAATACAATCCTGCTCCAGCGCAAGGACCAAAATTAGAATACTCATTTATGGTGCTTTCGCTTTTTATTGGAACAATTTCCCCTGAACGAAGCATTTTGTGCCCCAGATTATCAATAATAGTTCTTCTATAATAGTCCAACATTTTACAAGACACTAAGTCCACTTTGTTCATGTCTATGTGGCTTTTGAGTGCTTTGAGGCAATTTAAAGAGGGAACTGCGTCATTATTTATCAAAAAAACGTACTTGACGTCTGATTTTTGCCATTTATCAAACAATTTCTGAATTAGCAAATTGCAGCCTCTTGTAAAACCAATATTAACGTCCGAATAGTGGAAATTTATACCTTTATCCCCAAACCTAGCTTGCAGTCTTTCATATTCTTGATCTGAAGAGTTGTTGTCTAGTACATGAATATTAGCTTTAACCTCTTTTTGAGTAAGGAGTGCTTCTAAGCACTCAACAGTATTATGATAACCATTCCAATTGATTACAATGCAGGGAATACTATCCTTTGGGTACAAAATCGTGCAATTTTGATTGGTCAATGATAAATCGCAACAAGATTATAATTTTAGTTTAAACTTTTACTGACAATTAATATCTGAACCCCATTTTGGAGAAAGCTAATAAAAGGTTGGATTTGATTTTACTCATATTCTCTATTATATGGGTAGTGATAGTAGGCTTAGACTACATCAATAAGCATCCGCTGTATGAGTTTTCCTATTTATACTTCAGATTCTATAGGTTAACTCTTTTTTTTCTGGGATTCTCTAGTCTAGTGGCTTTCTTTTCCAAAAAAAGTACTGCCTTCAGAAAATATTATTTTACTGGAGTAGGTCTAGCAGTTACCCTCATTATATTCTTGTCCAGTTTAGCGATTAGTTTTTCAGCATATGTTGCTGATGTTGATTTTGGACTTGGTCATTTAGTAAATTTTTTATGGGGGAATATAAAATCCCTTCTTTTCTTGGCTGCTCTTAGCATTTCTGCATATTGTTACGGGGACATTTTAAAAATTAGATTTATTAAACATCCCATCTATAAGATTGCTCTGGGATTAATTGTAATAGTCAATCTTATTTTGTTCGTTGCGTCGATTAAATACTACAATTTTTATTCGGCTCTATGCATCCTTATACTTCCCTTTGTTATTAATTTTCGCCAACTGCCACAATTGTTTTACGCTATTACTTTTAGACCAGTTAAAGAAATACCATCTGGCTATTTAGGAATTATATCATTACTGGGAGTAATGTTTTTTTTGTGTATCAATTTCGCACATACTCATTCTCCTTTTCCCGTAGGGTTCGATTCTCGAAATTTCTATATGAATGTGGCAAGACAAGTATCCTTAAAGGAAGGATTAATTTTTGGTCATAGACCATATAATTGGAGTTTGATTATTTCTTTAGGTTATTCCATTTTCAAAAGTTCCGCTATTGCTGTTTCCATTTCTTTTTATGGTTTTATTCTTTCATGCTTTGCAATTTATCAGCTGGGGAAGAAAGCCTTGGGTATTAAGAATGACTATGTCCTATTTGTTTTGTTATTGATTACAATAACACCTGCAATCTCAAATCAATTATACATAGAATTGAAAACTGACATGGGCTTGCTTTTTTATCAGACTATTTCCATACTCTATCTGATTAAATTATTTAAATCGAAAGGATTCAATAAATTCTTGAAAATGGATACGGTAGTTAAGTTCAGGATGAAAGGCAATTTACTTAAAGTTTGTTTGTTAGGGTTGTTTCTAGGCTTTGGTTTGTCCATTAAGATGACCAATATGTTTTTAGTATTTGCTATTGTGGTATGTATTTATTGGTTGTTTTCTGAATCTAACAAAGTCATTTTATCTGTAGTTTCACTGACAAGTTTGGTTTTTATTATAGCTGGCTTGGATAATCTAACAGGATTAAATGAATATCATTTAGGCATGACTACACTGAAAGTTGTTTTGGTGCTAATATTTCTGATAACATTAATTCTAGCTTTACTTCGAGGTAGAAAAGTGCAAACGTTGAATGCAACTATAGTTGCAATTTGGTTAGGTGTATTTTCAATAGTTCCACTATCTCCATGGATAATTAAAAATTATAGCGATACGAAATCCTTGAATCCTGCTGTTTTGTTGAATGGTGCTTTTGTTGGCCCAGATATTAATCTTAACACTATAGATCAAAATTATAGAAAGTCACTAAGAGAATATTGAAATACTCCATTATAAAATATTGCATCTTTTTTAACTTATTGTTTGTTACTGGCCAAGTACATGCACAAGAAGAGGATTTTAATTCTATTACTTCGCAGAGAGAAGAGATACAAAGATATTTTGGATATGAGATCTTACCATTTCGTTACTTATCACTTCCCTATGATGTAACAGTAAATAATAACGAGAGGGCAGTTTTCTTGGATATAGGAATGTTGTATTTTATGTTTCTACCTCTTTTGCTCATGTTGTATTTTTCGAAAAGGAGTAAAAGTACTTTCTACCTTTGCTTAGCTGTTTGTTTACTAGTGTTGATTTTAAGTTGTGGTAATTCATTCGTGTTTTCAAAGTCTGCAGGAGAGGTCAAGTCCACTAGATTAGAACTTTCTCAATATTTATTAGGTGATATCGGATTTCTTACGGAGCCTATTTCACATTTTTCAGCATATATCTACTATCTGATTAGCTTTATTCATGAACCATTGAATTCGCTGACTTCTATGGTTTCAGGAAGCTCTGATTATATAACCTACCCCTTATTGCTCGGCTTATTTATGTTGAGCTTAGTACTTCTGCGTAAACTTATCTATGAAAAATCTCTAAGAGATAAAATACTGATAATTGTGTTTTGGTGTTTTTTCTTTTATTGGATAAAGTATAGCGCAGGTATCATCTGGTATGGCTTTGTGAATCTGATTTTGTGTAGTCTTATAGGTTTGAAGTTGTATCAGAAAGAAGTGACTGAGTTGAAATGGACCAGCCAATTTCTAAAGATACTGATCCCTATAGTTTCGATATTCTGGATAGTTTCTGCTATAGCTTTAAGAATGGGAGAAGTTCAAAATAACCTTGAAGCATCTGACTTAGGTAAGTCTATGTTTAATCCAGTCTTTTTTAGATATCAAGTGGGCGAGTATAACGCTAATGATGTCCTGAATTCTTTTTACCCTCAGTTTGATAAAGCTCTATCTCGCATGAATTCTGATTCTGAGAGCCTGATCTTGAGAATAGGAACAAGCTTCACTTATTTCATCAAGAATAA
Organism: uncultured Saprospiraceae bacterium; assembly: GCA_938002665.1. Classification (GTDB taxonomy): domain Bacteria; phylum Bacteroidota; class Bacteroidia; order Chitinophagales; family Saprospiraceae; genus RFSX01. The sequence continues at coordinate 24,756 of CALLAE010000012.1, forward strand.
CTCAGAAAGAGTTTTAATGGATAACCAGTTAGGGATATTTAATATTCTTAGAAATAAGTACGAAGATGATGATGTGCTCATAAATGTACTTAAAGCATCAAATTTCAAATATATTATCGTAGATGTAAATACACCATTTATTGATAAAACTCCAGAGGGATCCTTAAGGAAAAAGTATAAGAAACTCAGGAGGTTTATTCGAGGGAATACCAATCTGAAATTGCTTTGTACTAATAGAATAATCCAAGAAACAGATCCACAAACCAGACAGGTAAAGAATTACTATCGTATGTTTCCAGAACCTGATACAGACAGTAAAGTCTACTATGGAGGCCAATACGCTATTTATGAAATCATGTAGCTTGAAATTTGTATAATTTTACTTAAGTAAGATGTTCAATACACCATTAGTCGATATATTCATTATTATCCCCGCTAAAGACGAGGCCACCCTCATCAGACCCGTGATAGAAACCACGCTAGCTCTAGGTTTCCAGAACTTGATTGTTGTAAACGATAACAGCTCTGATAATACCAAAGAAATTGCTCTGTCCTATAATAATGTTAAAGTCCTAGATCATGCCCTTAACTTAGGCGCAGGAGGTGCCACGAAAACGGGTATAGACTATGCACTCTCCCAAGGAGCTGAATATATTGCAACCATAGATGCTGATTTCCAACATAATCCGAAAGACCTCATTCCCCTTATAAAATGTATAGAAAATCAGCAGGTTGACCTAGTAATAGGTAGTAGATTCTTAAAGAAAAATGGCATACCAGTAACAAGGATGATATTTAACTTTCTTGGTAACGTAGTAAATTATTTCGTAACTGGCCTAGTAATTACAGACTCTCAATCAGGCATGAAAGTAATGTCGCGACGCTTTGCTGAAAATCTAGAAATTACCTACAATGGTTATGAGTTCTGCATAGAAATAATCAAGAACGCTAAGATCAATAAAAGCAATATCTACGAGTATCCTATAGACGTAATGTATAGCGAAGCCACTATGAAGAAAGGCCAAAATCTTATGACTGGTTTCAGTATGGTAGGAAAGCTATTCAATCCATTTAGGAAGTAACCCCCATTTTCCGCCTAGCTACTCTTTCCCTCGCCCTTAAAATGATCTTCCTTGTACTTAAAGAGCACGTTAAAACTTGTCAAACTACCATAGATCCTACTGATATACTGCTGTAGATTCACTTTCTCCTCATCTGTGAGCTTACTAGAGTTAATCCTTTGCTCCATAACTCTGAGCCTATCCCTAACCATCACTATTTTATGAAAAAAGGTATCTATCGGCATTTCCTTGCTCTTTAGTCCTTCATCTTGAGGTTTCAGTACCAAGGTGCCATTATCCCATTTATCTCCTAGCTCTACCGTAGTTTCTAGAGCATTATAGGTCTTGAGTATTCTTACCAGGGATTTCTCGGCGTCAGAAAAGCTTACATTGGCTTCAGCGGGAATATGCTCTATCGCCTGCCAGTTCTCATAATCCATACCCACTAGCTTCTTTCCGTAGGTCATAAATACCACAGTATATGCTGCTTTGTCTATACCTATGATTACACCTTCGCCAAACGCTTGATGCCTAACCCTGGATCCTACACCTAATAATTTACCTTCTATCATGTTTTGACTATTACACTTGATGATTTTTGTGTTCCATCATCAAATATAATATAGTACATGCCATTTGGGAAAGCCATAAGATCAAAATCGAATGCATCTCCCTTCTCCAGATTTTTAATGAAAATGAGTTTTCCTTCAGAATTGAGTAGGGTAAGCTTGCCCTTGTTTGGGGCCTTTTGCAATTTGAAGGCTCCTTTACTAGGGTTAGGGTAGACAAGCAGTGTCTGCTTAGCCTCAACTACGGCCAACTGAGAAAGCTTTTCTATCTCTAAATCCCATATCCCTCGCCCATAAGTTCCAAACCGTACTTTATTTAGAGAGTTCAGGTATTCCACTGACCAGTATCGTTGGTTGGGGGCTTTGCCTTGCGCTAGGTCATACCACTGGTTATGTTGCCTCACGTATACATAGGGGCCAGCTTCAGTAGCCGCAAAAATGAACTCCTCATCTGGACTGAAAGCCATTTCAAATACAGTTGTACGAGGTAAGCCTTTTGCCATAGGCTTAAAGGTCTCTGTCCCATCTGTAGATATAAACACCGCATGATTATTGTATCCTGATCCTCCAACTAAAACTGTACGAGCATCTTTCTTAGAACTTAGAATAGTGTTGCCATATAAGTGATGGGCTTCAGACAGATTCATGTCTTTTTCTTCGAAGAGGCCACCCTTGTTCTTGGATTTGTAAAATTTGCCATTTGTAGTCATGACATAAAACTCATTAGTCCTGACCTGGTTATAAGCCATGGCACTTATCTCTCCACCTCCTTTACTAAAATCATGACCCCATTGCTGCCCAAAAAACTGAGAAAGGTCGTCTACTGTAAGCTCTACAATATGAGAACCAGTAGAACCTAGGAGACTACCACCAGCAACTAATATACTGTTAGGATTATAGGGTGAAGTAATTATAGGTGGAAGCCATACTGACTGGTTGTTACTCAGTAAGTGATAGCTCTTGGGTTTATCATTAGATAAGGGATTAGACGCATAATATATTTCACCTCCTGGGAATATAGTCCATAGGCTCCTCCCATAATTAGTGAACTGTAGATGCCCATAATCTCCAGAATAAAACTGATGAAAAGTTTCTGGACCTTCTCCTAGATCTTTACATCTCTGGATACCTTGATCTTGCGACCCAGCGAATATATAATTCTGGTTATGTGGGTAGGTCTTTACACTATAATACTGACTTGTATTCAGTCCCACCAGACCTATATTTATAAAATCTTCTCCACTATCTACTGACTTACTTATACCACCATGATTACTAACTAGAATCACATCCTGGCCATCTTTGTCAGTAAATTCATCCATGTACATTATATCAGCATGCAGTGTGGTAGAAGGGTTGTTGTAGTATTCATACCACTCATTTATCTTAGTCCAACTCAGTCCTCCATTTATTGTTCTATATGCTTCAATAGCACCAAGTATCATTATGTTGGGGTTCTTTTTTGAAACATGTATTCCGGCCTCCCAGGGAGTCGTCGGTAAGCTACTGTGGTTGACCCAACTGGAACCATTGTTAGCACTTAGTTTCATTCTATTGTCTTCTGTATAACTAAGAAACCATCTAGTGCCATTTTTATAGAAAACTTCGAGATTGGCTTTCCCTTCGTTTCCAAAACTGATAGGAGAGGAAACAATTACTGTCTCTAGTGTATTTTTTTCTGCATCAAAAAGTAAGATCTTAGAAGCAGCTGAACTAACTTGTTCTATTACAAATAACTCGTTAGTTCTAGAGTCTAAGGCTATCTGAAGATTATCAAGGTAATGTGTAAGGAATTCTTTAACGACTTGGTAAGAAACACCAAAATCTGATGAGTGGTAAAGCCTTACACTTAGGCTACTAGTTGGTTTTGCAAGGTAAAATATGTGTTGGCCATTAGCAGTAGCAAGCTGATTTTTTATATTGTATATCTGATCTGTTGCTATACCCTCTGCTCTTCTCCATATATTTTCTTCTAGCAGATAATAGTAGGGTACACCACCTATACTTGCTATGATTCTCGTATCCCCTTCAGAGGGGTAGGTGATGTCCAAGAAGTTTCCATCCATGCGAAGGTTTTGTTCTACAACTTCCCATTGGTGAGTAGTGAGATCTCCTTTCCACAAAGAGCCACCATCAGATATTGCATATATTTTATCTTCATTACTATTGTAAGTGGTCTTTCTGATATTTCCAGCTTGATTAATGCTGCCCTTTTCTTCCCATTTCCCTATAAGTGAGCCATTGGCAACACTGATGGTCTTACTAGATTTTATAGAGCTCTCATCATCTAGATCTTGGTAAGAGTTGTATTTAGTCAGAGCATTATTTTTTTCGACCAATCTCCAATCAGTCTTTTCATCACAGCTGTGAATGGCTTCAAACCAATATTTTTTGAGATCCCTATATTGGCCATCTTCCATATCCAGCTTGATATGGGTGGTGTCGGTAGGTGGAGGTAGATCTGTATGGGGTTCTTTCTGCCACATGCCGCTATAGACAGTGGCTATTATAAATATCAGTATTAGAAATAAAGCTGTTTGTTTCAATGCTCTTGTATTTGCTCATTCAGCAAACACAAGAATCTATGTTTGCTGTCTAATTCTTATAATTATCGTCCCAGTTCTTAACTTCTGGTACACCTAGCTTACCCTCTGATTTGCCTACTAGCATAGATACAGTAGCGTCTCCAGTGACATTTATCACTGTACGCAACATATCCAATGGTCTATCTATGGCAAAAATTAATGCTAGTCCTACCATCAGTGTTTCCTTAGAAACGCCAAGAGAGTCGAGTACTATGACTAGCATGACCATTCCCGCTCCTGGGACAGCTGCTGAACCTATGGAGGCTAGAGTAGCTGTCATGACAATAGTTAATTGATCAGGAATTGTCAATCCATAGTCTAACGCCTGACAAATGAATACCGCTGCTACAGCTTGATATAAACTTGTCCCATCCATATTGATAGTAGCACCTACAGGACATACAAAACTGGCTACCTCCTTATCTACTCCTAAGTGTTCTTCTACTCTTTCCATAGTTACAGGAAGTGTAGCAGCAGATGAGCTGGTAGAAAAAGCCAATAATTGTGCTGGGCTGATACCTCTCAAAAAAGAGCTAGGAGAACGTCCAGTGTAGATTTTAATAACGACAATGTAGAGCACTACCATAGTGAAAAGTCCCAATACAACTGTCAGCCCATATTGGGCCAAAGCAACAAAGATGTCTGAGTTGCCTGTCTCGACGATAAGCGATGCCAGCAGAGCAAAAACAGCATAAGGAGCGATCAGCATTATGATATCTATCATTTTCATGATTACCTCATTTAGACTATCAAAGAAGTCCTTAATAGGTTTGCTTTTTTCTTCTTTTACTAAGAGCAAGCTGATACCAAACAACACAGTAAAAAATATTACCTGCAGCATATTGCGATTATTACTAGCGGCTGCAAAGATGTTATCAGGAACCATGTCTTCTATAAATTGAATCGGACCCGTTTCCTTTTGGTCGAAAGCTGATTCTACTCGAGCATTGGCTTTTGTGTTGTAAGCAGACGATAATTGATCTACTGTTTCTTGACTGATGCTGTTTCCGGGCTGAATAATGTTTACCAATACAAGACCAATTGTGACAGCAATAACGGTAGAGCATACATAGAGTAATATCGTCTTCTTCCCGATGCTGGAAAACTTTGAGATATCTTTAAGATCGGAGATACCTTTAATGAGACTGGCTATGATTAAAGGAATTGCGATAAGCTTTAGAAGTTTTATGAAAATAACTCCTATTGGTTTTATCCAGTCTACAATAAAGGACTTGCCCCACGATGTATTAGAAAGTATAAGTCCAAAGACAATTCCCAGTGCCATGCCGAGTAAGATTTGCCAATGCAAGGCTAACTTCTTCATATCAATTTGTTGTTTTTTTGGAAAGGAACTAGATGTTCCTAACTTCTTCAACAAAGTACTGATTATTACTTATATGGGTTTAATATTGGCTGCTTTTGTGGCTCTAAGCATTTCCCTTTTACGGCCTGGTCCATTGAGTCTTTCTATCTTGTAACCTAAGTTTTCTAGAGTTCTTCTAAAGGCTCCTTGAGTACAATAGGTGACAAGAACTCCATCGTCAGCTAAACTATCATATAGCTTAGAATGAATATCTTCAGTCCACAGGTTGGCTTGACAACTGGGTGCAAAAGCATCATAGTATATGAGATCAACCTTTTGGGTAAGAACAGTTTCTTCCAATTTTCCTAAGATTTTTCGAAATACAAAATGCTCATTTATAGCTATCGATTCATTCCAAGAACATCTATGTATTTGATACTGAATGTCTTGACAAGAGACATGATCTAGAAGGTTTGGGTAATTAAGTTCTTCTACTTTCTCAGATGGTATAGGGTCACTTTCTATAGTGCAGTAATCTACTTTGAGATCCAACTGTTCTGCTTCTATGGCTGTAAGAAGGGCATTCAGACCCGTTCCCATACCCATTTCGAATATAGATATAGTTGTTTTGCCACGCCGATACGCATGATATAGACCAGCAGAAATAAAGACATGTATAGATTCTTCTAGTGCCCCATATACAGAATGGTAGTGGGCACCATATTGCTCACTATAGACCGTATGAGAATCATCCTCAGTGATAAGGAGTTTGTGAGACACTAACCTAAAAGGGAGGTTGTCTTACTTAGTGAAAGGAAGAGAAACAGAAGGAAGTGCTTTGAAATTATTAGGACATCCTACGCCTTTCTTTGCACAAGAACTGAAGACTGTCAGTACAATAAGAAAAGCGAAAACTTTTGCTATTGCGTTTAACTGATTTTTACGCATTTTTGATTTTTTTATTTGTTATCTAACGCTTGCGGATGCAAATATATTACCAATTAGGGATAGATGTCGGGTATTTGTCACTTCCATTTCTGAATAGTTTTCACACATGAGATTTCATTTAATAGCAATAGGAGGCAGTGTAATGCATAATTTGGCGATAGACCTTAAAGATCTTGGGCATCAGGTCAGTGGTTCTGATGATGAAATCTATGAACCGAGCAAAGGAAACTTAAGCAATCATGGCTTGTTGCCGAATAAAATGGGGTGGGATGCTTCTCTAATTACTCCCGACATTGATGTAATTATCCTAGGAAAACATGCCAAAGCTGATAATCCAGAGCTAAAAGCAGCCTTAGATCTAAAATTAAAGATTGTTTCGTTTCCAGAGTTTATTGCTGAAAATACCAAAGCCACAAAGAAAATTGCAATCACAGGAAGTCATGGGAAAACGACAACGACCTCCATGATAATGTACGTGCTGAAGGCTTTGGAAATGGATTTTGATTATTTGGTCGGTGCTCAGATAGCGGGCTTTGATAAGATGGTAAAGGTTTCTGGTGCCGACATTCTAGTTGTAGAGGGGGATGAATACCCCTCATCTTGCCTAGATAGCCAAGCCAAAATGCTGCATTATGAAGCCAACATCTCTGTCATAACAGGAGTAGCATGGGATCATGTGAATATCTACAAGACTTACGATAGCTATCTATCGATTTTTGATGATTATCTGAAGCGTCTGCAGAAGGAGAATATTGTCTTTTTTGATCAGACGGATAAGCAGCTTCTGGATTTGGTGTATGACAATGAGTATGCTTGTACAAGAAAAGGCTATACTGCATTACAATCTAACAGAAAGGGAGATATAGTACTAGATAGTAGAACCTATCCTATAGCTGTTTTCGGTCAGCATAATCTTAAAAACTTGCATGCTGCTATGCATGTATGTGGTGAATTAGGTATCACTAACCATGATTTTCTGTCACTAATCGAAGGCTTTACCGGAGCAGCCAAGCGTCTGGAGTGCATATCCCAGTCTGAGGACCTCGTTGTTTATAAGGATTTTGCCCATGCACCGTCTAAAGCTAAAGCTACAGCTGAGGCTGTCCGCTCTAAACACCAATCTAAACACATCTCTGCTATCCTCGAGTTGCATACTTTTTCTAGCATGAACATAGACTATATACAATATTATAAAGGCAGTCTAGCTAGCATGGATGAGGTCATAGTCTTTTATGATCCCGCCGCTCTGAAAACCAAGCAAATGCCTGACCTTGACCCCTCATCAGTTGCCCATGCTTTTGACCATCCTAATCTTAGAGTTCTGTACAAATCAGATGACCTTAAAGTACACATAGAAAAGGTGCAGAAATCACCTGCTGAGGTCTTTTTGGTGATGAGTTCAGGTAATGTAGGTGGGATAAGCCTTTCTGACTATTTTAGCTAGTCATTTTGCTATATTTCGTATCTTTGCACATTCAAGTTTAAAATCTAATTATGCCAAGAATAATAACACTACGTGATGCTCTAAGAGAAGCTATGAGCGAGGAGATGAGAAGAGATGAAAATGTCTTTTTGATGGGAGAAGAAGTGGCGGAATATAATGGGGCTTACAAAGTCAGTAAGGGCATGTTAGATGAGTTTGGCCCCAAGAGAGTCATTGATACTCCTATCGCAGAGCTGGGCTTTGCAGGAATAGGGGTAGGTGCTGCGATCAATGGTCTAAGACCTATCGTAGAATTTATGACATGGAATTTTGCTGTCTTGGCTTTTGACCAGATTGTTAATAATGCTGCTAAGACGCTTTCACAATCTGCAGGAGATTTTACTTGTCCGATAGTTTTCCGAGGGCCCACGGGTTCTGCTGGACAGTTAGCCCAGCAACATTCTCAGACTTTTGAGAGTTGGATGGCAAATGTACCTGGACTAAAAGTCATCTCCATCGTAGATCCGAAAGATGCCAAAGGACTTATGAAGTCTGCCATCAGAGATGAAGATCCTATCTGTTTTATGGAGTCAGAGATGCTCTATGGCCACAAAGGAGATGTGCCTGAAGAGGAATATCTAACTCCCATTGGGAAAGCAGTAGTCAGAAGAGAGGGGACAGATGTGACCTTGGTTTCTTATAACAAAATGTCTCTCGTTGCAGAGCAGGCAGCTGTAGAACTAGCTAAAGAAGGTATTTCAGCAGAGGTAATTGATTTGAGAACGATCAGACCTCTGGATAACAAGACACTAGTAGAATCTGTAAGGAAGACTAATAGGATGGTGGTAGTAGATGAGTGCTGGCCTTTTGCTGGTGTCTCTGCAGAAATAGCTTACGAGATTCAGAAATATGCTTTTGACTATTTGGATGCCCCTGTAACAAGGGTCAATTCTGCGGATACTTCCTTATCATATGCACCTACTCTTGTGGAGGAATGGCTGCCTAATGCGAGCAAGGTTATCAAGGCAGTGAAGGAAGTTTTATATGTTAACGCCTAACTGCATACAGATTAAACTAGATGATGAGATCTACCATTCCGTTCCTTGTTTTTCTATTCTTTTTCATTTCTACAGATGATGTTGTAGCACAGAAAAAACGAAAGAGACCCACAAAAAGACCAGCAAAAACCGAAGTTCCAAGACAAGAAAGAGAAGCTACTACCGATTTTAAGAAAATAGGTTTCAGATTACAGGCAGGTCCCAATTTTAGCTTTGTCAATGTTGACTTAGGCGAAGCGACTGCAGGCTTTGGATTTCAAGGTGGAGTAGGGTTGGTGTATCGTTTTCACCCTAAATTTAAAATGAGGTTTGATGCACTGTATTCGTTTAGGCAATATGAGCAACAGTTTACCTCTGTAAATCAGAATAGAGTAACTCATTTTACAATTCCAGCTTTGTTTGAGTACCATCCCAATAGATTTTCATTCTTTGTAGGCCCTCACTTTAATTATCTACTGAAGGCAGAAGTCGGATCTACTAACTCAGATCTCTTTGATGTCACTGAAAGTCGGGATAGGTTTTTACCTGGTTCAAGAATCGGAATTGGTTTTGATCTAGTGAATACTGGGACTATCGTTAGGGCTGAAGGGAGTATATTGGCAGATAACGATATCAGTTCCTTGAACCTAACATTCGTAGTAATTTTCTAAGATTGCTGGGTAATACATTAGCTGCTTCTAACTAAACATTAAACAGAAAGTGCATTATGTCTCCATCTTGTACAATGTAGCCTTTGCCCTCAACTCCTAGTTTACCCGCCTCTTTCACTTTGGCTTCAGATTCATACTTGACATAATCTTCATATTTGATAACCTCAGCTCTGATGAATCCCTTCTCAAAATCTGTATGTATAACGCCTGCAGCCTGTGGAGCAGTAGAGCCTACTTTTACTGTCCAGGCCCTCACTTCTTTTTCTCCTGCGGTAAAATAGGTGATTAGATTTAGTAACTTATATGATGATAGGATAACTCTATTGACCCCAGGCTCCTTGAGTCCCATCTCTTCTACAAACATCATCTTCTCTTCGTAGTCTTCCAGCTGCGCTATTTCCTCTTCTATGGCTGCACAGATAAAAATCACCTCTGCCGCTTCATCTTTGACATGTTCTACAAATCTCTTGGTATGGTCATTTCCATTGACGACAGAGTTTTCGTCTACATTGCAGACATAGAGGATAGGCTTGGCAGTCAGAAGCATCATCTCTTTTACGAGTGCTTTGCCATCTTCATCTAGGTCTAGAGCTCTCGCTGATTTTCCTTCTTCCAGACCTTTGTAGACAGCCTCAGCAATCTCTACATTCTTTTTATCCGCTGGCTTACCAGTTTTGCTTTGCTTTCTGAGCTTTTCTAGTCTCTTCTCTAGCGTTTCTAGATCTTTGAGTATGAGCTCGGTATCGATGATGTCTTTGTCTCTAACTGGGTCTACATTCCCATCTACATGCACCACATTATCATTGTCAAAACACCGCACTACATGCGCTATAGCATCTACTTCTCGTATATTAGCTAAGAACTGATTACCCAATCCTTCTCCCTTGCTAGCACCTTTTATCAGGCCCGCTATATCTACGATTTCTACAGTTGTAGGCTGTACTTTTTGAGGGTTGACGAGTTTAGCGAGAGTAGTTAGTCTTTGGTCCGGAACAGTGATGACTCCTACATTAGGTTCCTTGGTTGCAAAAGGATAGTTAGCGGCAAGCGCTTTAGCATTGGTCAAAGCATTAAAGAGGGTAGATTTACCGACATTTGGTAATCCAACAATTCCAGCGTACAAAGGCATATATTTTGTCTATTTTGCCGCAAATATACTCCCTTTGAGCATTCAAGAAACATTTTCCATTCTACGATGAACTATTTGGCGCATTGTTACCTATCCTGTTCAGAAGAAGATATGCTGATCGGCAATTTTATGACTGATTTTCTTAAGAAAAAGGAAGAGGCAAATTATAGCGGGAGGGTACTTGAAGGTATCTACTTACATCGGCAGATAGACAGCTACACAGATGTGCATCCTGCTTCCTTAGAATTAAGAGCCATGCTCAGAAAAAGGCACGGTAAATATGCCTCTGTAGTAGTTGACTTAATATGGGATTATTATTTAAGTAACCATTGGGACAGATATTCTGGTACGAGTCTCCCGGAGTTTAATAGTGGTATCTATAATATCTTGGTCAAGCGAAAAGAGGAATTGCCTAGCAAGCTTAGAGATAAGATAGATAAGATGATAGAGAATGATTTTCTTATGGCCTATGCAAATAAGGAGAATATGGCTATTTCCCTAGCTTGGATGGACAGAAGAGTGAATTTTAATTCTGCATTCAAAGATGCAATATTGGATATAGAAGAAAATCATGATCGTATAGAAAAACTATTTGAGAGTTTCTTTCCTGATCTCATAGCTCATTCTAAATCTTTTTGTAACTGTTAAAGGGAAACTTCCTAACCTTCAAAGTTTAAGGAAATAGACAAAGTTCGAGAGAGAATTTTATCTATAGCACGCGAGGTTTCTAGATTATCATTATATATGTGAATATTGTTAAGTCCTCTGGAAAACTTAATTTCTGGCGAGAAGATGAAAAAGGGGAAGAAGAACTGCATTCCAGCTCCCAATTCCAATTGAAAATCATGAGCAGCAATCTGAATTAAATTTTCACGTAATTCTTGTCTGGCACTAGAAGTACTGGATACATCATAACTATACTTCAGTCCTCCCAGTACAAAGAATCTCTTATCTTTATATGGGTCTGATTTGAATCTTAACAGCAAAGGAATTTCCAGAAAAACAGATTCTATACGGGCATCCCGCACAGTCTCATCAGCTCTTGGACTGAATAAGAGTTTTCTTTCAGAAAAGGCAAAACCTGGTATAAATCTGAAGTCAAAATATTGTCCAATTTTTAGATTAGTAATGATATTTACATTCAGACCAGGAAGACTCTGGGCTCCCACAAAAGTTAGATTATCAGTTCGGCTTAGATCACTGAATCTACTGGATTTACTAGCTATATAACCAGTACTGTGCATGCCTATGGTGAGGCCAAAATAGAAGGGTTTGTTTCTAAACTCCCAGTAATTGATGTTTCCCTTTTCTATAAATTGACCGCTGAGGTCGCAAGAAACTATAAGGGCTATAAGAAAGGGAAGTATTACTTTATTCCAGTGTATATCGTGCATATGCCTAAACTCAAAGATTTCCACTGTACAGAACGAAATCCTACCTTTTCTAGTATCTGACCGAAATTGTCATAATCTGGAAAAGCCTGTACAGATTCATAAAGGTACTCATAAGCTCTCTGATCTTTGGAAGTTTTACGACCTATAAAGGGTAGAATATATTGGAAATAGAAGTTGTACAGTTGCTTGAAAGGAAAGATTCTTGGTTTTGAAAATTCTAAGATTACCGCTTTCCCACCATTTCTTATAACTCTATGCATCTCGCTCAAGCCCTTTTCTAGGTTTCCAAAATTCCTTACTCCAAATGCCACGGTCACAGCATCAAAATAGTTATCCTGGTACCTCATATTCTCCGAGTCACCAACCTCTAGGCTTATTACCTTATCGAGTTTCTGTTTTGATATTTTCTTGTTTCCATAGTTAATCATCTCCTGAGAAATGTCCATTCCTATTATCTCTTTTGGAGTAAGTTGTCTGTTTATCTCCACAGCTATATCTGCTGTACCAGTTGCTACATCTAGAATCGTCTGGTGCTCCTTAGAGTTAAGCTGAGAGATGGCCTTTTTTCGCCAGATAGTATCTATCCCTAAGGTCAATACTCGATTGAGTAAGTCATATTTAGGAGCTATGTTGTCAAACATATTAGTGACTTGCTCCTTTTTTGAGCCGACTTCTTGATAGGGTTTTACGATGTTCTTCGATGCTTCGGTCATCTATAATTTCACTGATTTTTGAACTGCAATAAGGTATAGAACACAAACCTAATGAATCTATGATAATATGGTTCATTTAGAGCCGATTTGAGAGCTAAAAACCGCTATATTTTTGGTATCTTCGTACCCTAATTAGAAAATCTAAGTTTAATATATAAATGGCAGATAATCAGCGAATTGTAAAGGTAAATATAGAGGATCAGATGAAGTCTGCATACATCGATTATTCGATGTCTGTAATTGTCTCCAGAGCCTTACCAGATGTGCGGGATGGACTGAAGCCAGTGCATAGGAGAATCCTCTATGGAATGGATGATCTTGGACTGGATTATAACAAGCCTCACAAGAAATCTGCAAGAGTCGTCGGAGAGGTACTCGGTAAGTATCATCCACACGGTGATAGTTCCGTATATGACGCGATGATCAGAATGGGTCAGCCATGGAGTATGCGATACCCCTTAGTAGATATACAAGGTAATAAAGGTTCTATGGACGGTGATAGTCCTGCAGCCATGAGATATACCGAGGCTAGGATGGACAGGCTAAGTGATGAACTTATAGATGATATCAAGAAAAATACAGTTGACTTTAAACTCAACTTTGACGATTCCTTAGAAGAGCCCACCGTACTACCTGCCAAGTTACCCAATCTACTTATAAATGGTGCTACAGGCATTGCAGTAGGTATGGCAACCAATATGCTTCCTCACAACTTATCAGAGGTCATAGATGGTACTATAGCCTTGATAGATGATGCCGAAATATCTATAGATGGACTGATGGAACACATCAAAGCGCCAGACTTTCCTACAGGAGGAATCATCTATGGAATGGAAGGTGTCAAAGAGGCTTTTCACACCGGTAGAGGTAGAGTAGTAGTTAGAGCCAAAACCGATATAGAGCTCAGTAAAACGGGAAAAGAATCTATCATCATATCTGAAATTCCATTCCAAGTCAATAAGGCCAATCTCGTTATGAAGATTGCTGACTTAGTTAATTCTGGTAAAGTAGAAGGGATCAGTGACATCAGAGATGAATCTGATAGAAATGGACTGAGAGTAGTAGTAGATATTAAAAAGGATGCAATTGCCAATGTGGTACTGAGTAAGCTTTTTAAATATTCACCATTACAGACTTCCTATGGTGTCAATAATATCGCACTTGTAGATGGCAGGCCTAGACAACTGAATCTAAAAGATATTTTAGAGGAGTTTGTAAAATTCAGATTGGAGGTCATCGTAAGAAGAACACAATTTGATCTCAATAAAGCTGAAGAAAGAGCCCACATACTAGAAGGTCTGATCAAAGCAATAGATAACCTGGATGAGGTTATCAGAATTATCAGGAGTTCTAAGACAGTAGATGAGGCTAAGGAAAAGCTTATGGCTTCTCTTGATCTATCGGAAATACAGGCTAAGGCAATTCTAGAAATGAGACTACAGAAGCTAGTCAGTCTGGAAATGGAAAAACTCCGTAAAGAGTACGAAGAGTTGCAGATTGTTATAGCAGATCTGAAGGATATCTTGGCCAATGAAGGTAGAAGGAAAGAGATTATCAAAGAAGAACTGAAAGAGCTCAAAGAACGATATGGAGATATCAGAAGAACGCAGCTGAGACATGCAGATGGTGAGATCAATATTGAAGATATGATCCCTAATGATGAAGTAGTGGTGACTATTTCTAACCTAGGCTATGTCAAGAGAACGAATGCTACAGAGTATAAAACTCAAAGTAGAGGTGGACGTGGATCACGAGGCAGTAAGACAAGAGATGAAGACTTTGTAGAGCATCTGATTATCGGAAACAATCATAATTACCTACTCTTCTTTACAGAGAGAGGAAGATGCTTCTGGTTACGTGCCTATGAAATACCAGAAGGTTCTAAAACAGGATCTGGAAGAGTGATTCAGAATATTATTAATCTACCGAAGGATGATAAAGTCAAGGCTTATATCATGATAGAGGATCTGACTGACCAGGAATTTCTGAAGAATAACTTCATCGTCTTTGCTACAAAGAATGGCGTCATTAAGAAAACTTCAGTTGAGGCATATTCTCGACCACGAACAAATGGTATCAATGCCATAACGATTAAGGACGATGACACTTTACTGGAAGTAAAGTTGACTGACGGCAATCAGAACATCATGCTGGCCAGTAAGACGGGTAGAGCTATCCGCTTTAATGAGTCTAAGGTGAGAGAAATGGGTCGTTCTGCAGCAGGTGTAAGAGGTATGAAAATAGACCTAGAAGCAGGTGATAAGATAGTAGGTATGATAATCGATAATCCATCAGATGAAGGCAAAGCCCTCTTTGTAGTATCTGAAAATGGGTATGGAAAAAGATCGCTTGTCGATGATTTCACAATCATTAACAGAGGTGGAAAGGGTATGAAGGGCATGCAGATCACAGACAAGACGGGTCAAATGGTTGCTGTCAAAAGTGTAACAGATACGGACGACCTTATTATTACAACTAAAAATGGCATTATGATCAGAATGAAAGTTTCTGATGTTAGGGTCATGGGAAGAGCTACCCAAGGTGTGAAGGTTATAAAGCTAGGGGATGGTGATTCTATAGCAGATGTCGCGGTCATTGCTAGAGACGAAAGCGCAAGCGATGAAGAAGAGTAGAACTTAACTTTTATATATAAAATCTTAACTATTTTTAAGATTCATTTAAGATAATACAAGAGTTATCCTTTTGTGTATCACTAAAATTGAAATTTAAATTGACCATACTAATGAAGAATTTATTCGCAATACTAACCGTAATGCTTTTTTCAGTGCTATCTATCTCAGCACAGGATGCTTTCAAAGAGTTGAAGAACGCAGAAAAAGCAATTAAAAAATATGTCGCTAATACTGACTCAGGAGACGAGCTAACTAAAGGTATCCAGCTTATGGAGTCTGCTTTTAGTTCTGATGATGTCATGTCTCAAGCAAAATCATGGATTACTAAAGGTAAACTGATGAATATGCTTGCAGATGCTGAAATGAAAAACAAGACCCTAGATATCGCTGGTACCTATGTAATAGCTGCACCAGATGCCGCTACAGATGCTTATCAAGCTTTCAGTAAGGCAGCTGAAATGTCTGATAGAAAGAATGAGCTGAAGGAAATCCATTCGGGCTTAGCAAGTGTAGAGAATCATCTTAACAACTTCGGTATCGTAGCCTACCAAGCGAAAGATTATGAAAAAGCTTTTGCTAATTTTTCTCAATCTATCGCAGTAGCAGAAACATTAAAAGGAATGGGTAAGAAAAGTAGATTAGATGATGAAGCTCTACTTTCAGATCAAAATTTCTTTTCTGCTGTGAGTGCATACTACAGCAAGAATTTTGAAGGTGCAATGCCATTTTTAAAGACACTACTCGACAGTGGGAACAAAGACCCATTTGTATATGAAGCATTATACAATATCACTGCTGACTCAGATCCTGAAATGGCAGTAGGTTATCTTGCAAAGGGAAGAGAACTTAATCCTGATAATACTGGCTTATTATTTACTGAAATCAATCATTACCTGAAAGTAGGAGAGCTGGATAAACTTATAGGAAAATTAGAAACAGCTATCGAAAAAGAACCAGACAATACTTCTATATATAATACATTGGGATCAGTATACGATCAGATGCAACAAAAAGAAACTGATGCAACTAAGTCACAAGAGCTTAGAGATAAGGCTAAAGGATATTATGAGACTGTGCTGGAAAAAGAGCCAGGAAACTTTGATGCTATGTATAGCCTAGGAGCATTATATTACAACAAAGCTGCAACGTTTGTAGATAAGTTGAACACATTATCAGCTGACTTAACACCTGCGGGAATGAAAGCTTACGATAATACAAAGGCTGACATGGATGCACTTTTCGCTAAAGCTTTACCATATTTTGAAAAAGCAGAAAAGGCTAATGGAGAAGACCCTAATACTATTATAGCTTTGAAAGAAATCTACGCTAGACTTAATAACTTAGAAAAGTCTAACGAGTATAAAGCTAAGTACGAAAAGATCGCTACTAAGCAATAGTAGCTTCAAGAATTATAACCACAAGGGTTGTATCAGTTGTGATGCAACCCTTTTTTATACCTATAGGCATGAGCATGCATTAATCTTTCAGGTTTAGAACAGACTTACGTTCTTATGGGTATACTTCTCATATGGATTTTTAGATTGCCAATACATCAGACATTGTATATATGCCTTTCTTATCGCGGATGTATTCTGCTGCCAGTACTGCTCCTAAGGCAAAGCCTTCGCGGGAGTGCGCCTCATGTTTGAGAGTGATAGTGTCTATATCAGAAGAGTAGCTGATCTCATGCATGCCCTTCACATCTTTCTCTCTTATAACTTCTATGAATATGTTGTCTACTTCATTTTCTGAAATAGACCAACTTTTCTTTCTTTCAATATTTTCCATTATTTGTCCCGCCAAGGTGACAGCGGTGCCAGAAGGTGCATCCTTTTTAGTGATATGATGAGCCTCTTGCATGCTGACTTCATATTCACTATGCTGGGCCATTAACTTAGCCAATTGCTTATTCAGGGCAAAGAGTACATTCACACCTATGCTAAAATTAGAGGCGTAGAGAAAGCCTGTCTTGGTATTCTGGAAGGCTGTACTAATTTCCTTGTATTTATCGAGCCAGCCAGTTGTGCCACTTACAGCCGGTATGCCATGCTTAGCCAAAAATAAGAGGTTGGCAGCAGCACTGTGCGGAGTCGTAAATTCAATTGCCACATCTATTTTCTCGAGAGAGGATGGAATAAAATCCTCACGATTTTTAGAAGATATGGTTAAGGCAATATGGTGACCACGATCTTTAGCTACTTTTTCGATAATCTTTCCCATTTTACCATAACCAATCAGTGCTATATTGAGTTTATTATCTGTCATTCGATATTTTCGTGCCCTAAAGTTAAATAAGTGTGATAGAAAACGATATTCTTCTCAGAACAATCAAAAAGGAAGTAGTAGTCCGTCCGCCGATCTGGCTTATGAGACAAGCCGGCAGAATACTTCCAGAATATAGAGCGATAAGATCTTCATTGTCTGGCTTTATTGAACTGGTAACTACTCCACATTTAGCTGCAGAGGTGACTATACAACCTGTGGACATCTTAGGTGTAGATGCTGCCATAATATTTTCTGATATACTTGTCATACCAGAATGTATGGGCTTAGAATATGAGTTAATCGAAAAGAAAGGGCCCTATTTTCCTAAGACTATAGAGACTGCTGCAGATATAGCAAAGCTGGAGTACGGTCAAGTGGCAGCTGAAAAACTAGACTATGTTTTTAGAGCTCTCGAAATAACAAAGAAGAATCTAGCGGGTAGGGTACCACTAATTGGGTTTTCTGGCGCACCTTGGACACTGTTTTCATACATGTTAGAAGGACAAGGCTCAAAGACATTCTCCAAAGCGAAAGCATTTCTTTACAAGGAACCCAAGCTTGCGCATGAGTTGTTGAGAAAGATTACCCTTACGGTAATTGAATATCTGAAACTAAAAATTAATGCTGGTGCTGATGTGCTACAGATTTTTGACTCGTGGGCAGGTATGCTAGATAGAAAGTTGTATGCGGAGTTCTGTCTTCCGTATCTCAAAATGATAGTGGATGAGGTGCAGGGGGTGCCTAAGATTGTATTCAGTAAGGGAGCTTACTTCTCATTAGATCAGATTATTGATTTAGGTTCAGAAGTTGTTGGCTTGGATTGGACTATAAATAGAACGGAGTTCAGACAAAATTATGGTGGTGAGATAGTTGTTCAAGGTAACCTAGATCCATGTACACTATATGCTGCGCCGGAGGATGTAGCCAAGAGTGCCACCGAACTAATGCAGGACTTTAAACGTAACCACATATTCAATTTAGGTCATGGTGTTTATCCAGATACACCATTAGATAATGTCAAACATCTAATAAATACGGTTAAAGCATTCAATTACAACACCTAATACATTCTAAGATATATAATATATAAGTATAAGTATTTCAGACGATTAGGATGTTTTTAGAAGCTTTACTGTATTAGTTTATGTATACTAGTTCTGAAAGTATAAATTTGGCTGCTGCAAATAACCCTATGAACTATCCTCAAACATCAAATATTTTCTAAATGGGATGGTTTAAGAGATTCAAAGATGGAATACAAACTGCCACCAAGCACAAAAAGGAGGCACCTGATGGCCTTTGGTACAAGTGTAGAGATTGTGGTGAGACGGGTACAGTCAAGGAATATAAGGAACAATTCTATATCTGCCATAAGTGTGGACATCATGCAAGAATAGGTTCGCATGATTATTTTGACATCATCTTCGATGGTAAGTATGAGGAGTTGTTTGAAGATCTGGTCTCAAAAGATTTTTTAGAATTTACAGATCTCAAATCTTATTCTGAAAGACTGGATAAAGCAAAAGAAAAGACTGGCTTGACAGAAGCGATCACTATTGCATCTGGAAAGGTCAATAAGAAGCCTCTGGTTATTGCGGCAATGGACTTTTCTTTTATAGGAGGTTCTATGGGCTCGGTGATGGGCGAAAGAATTTCCAAGGCCATAGATTATTGTCTTGATAACAATGTGCCCTTCATGATTTTGTCTAAAACTGGTGGTGCAAGAATGATGGAATCAGCCTTTTCTCTTATGCAAATGGCTAAGACCTCTGCTAAGCTTACTTTACTCGCATCTGCTAAGATTCCATATTTTTCGTTTCTGACTGATCCGACGACTGGAGGTGTAACTGCATCCTTTGCAATGTTAGGGGATATCAATTTTTCTGAGCCTCGAGCCCTGATAGGTTTTGCAGGCCCAAGAGTGATAAAGGAAACAATCAAAAAAGACTTACCAGAAGGATTTCAAAGCTCAGAGTTTCTTCTAGATCATGGCTTCTTAGATTTTATTGTAAGTAGAGATCAACTCAAAAGCAAGCTCTCAGATTTATTGACGCTATTTACCCTGCCTGAGGCATAACAAACACTTTGAAAGTCTTGTCGAAAGGATCACAATGCTCCAGAAGATCATCTATAAGTTCTGCACCATAGGTAGAGATATACTGAAATATATTATCGTGCCTTTCTTGTAGCCCTTTGGGAAAAAGATTGCTTTTCAGTTTACTCAGTCTATTCAGGTTTATCTCCTCTTTCTGTTTGATTGCCTTTTTTAATTTTGATTCAATGAAGTCTAGGCTTTTTAGTGTCTTAGCTTTTTCAGAACCAGCAGTCTTAACTAAGGTTTTATCTATCGTTACTACTCGATTAGTGATTTCATCAAAAAGAGTATCCACCTGCGATTTCAAATCTTGTAATTCATAATTAGGATGCGTAGAGTCAGAAATGAGTTTAGTTATGAGAGTTTGTTCTGCTTCAAAAGAGTCTTGGATGCTGATACCTAACTTATCCATTTGTTTTTTACTAGATGGAGTCAGAATGAGACCAGATCTTCTTCTGATCAGCATCGGGTAGGGTACTCCGAAATGCTCGAACTGTGTCTTGCGCTCTGTCCAATAGGCTAACTCACCACCACCTCCTATATAAGCTAGGTTGGGCAAGATATATTCTTGATAGATAGGTCTCATGACAACATTTGGACTGAACCGTTCTGGATGTGCTTCTATTTCCTTAGCCATCTCTTCCTTACTGAATGAAAGCTCAGTGTCTACTACCGTATAGCGCTCAGCAATTAATTCTATTCTATCTCGTCTTTGAGCCTGGCAGTAAAAGAAATTTATATCTCTCACAAAGGCCTGCTCATTATAACCTAGGTTTTCTTTTATCTCTGTTTGAGTCTTAGTTACTTGTGCTTTACTAGGGTTGGAAAAAATCTCTTCTTTGATAATGGGAATGAAAGCTCTTTTAAGACGAGCATCACTCATGCGCAGAATAACTAAACCTAAATGATCAAATAGAATATGTGTCAATCGAAAGGCAAACTGGTCATAGGAGACAAAGGCGTTTAACTCCGATTTTAGTTTGCTCAGAATTTCTTGCGCTTTTGATTTTTCGCCTAGTACTTGAACTACTTCAGATAGTAGCTCTTCTAGCTTCTCAGGCTTATAAGCTCCTACAGATCCTCCGCTTTTTTCTTCCCACTGGTAAGTTCTACCATAGAGATGCATGTGGTTAATTTCCTCAAAATCATGATCTTCAGAACCCAGAACAAAGCATGGAACGAAGTGATATCCTGAGTACTCCTTCTGAAGTCTCTCTGCTAGTTTGACAGCACTGAGAATTTTATAAATGTAGTAGAGTGGTCCAGTCAGTAAAGAGGGCTGGTGGGCGGTCACTACTGTATACGTATTGTTCTTTAGTAAGGCAGATATGTTCTTTTTTGTGATCTCAGAGGAGCTGGTTTCGGCATATTGATCAGTGATGACTTGATGCAATAAATTTCTGTCAATGTTTTGTTGTTGCTTGGCTTTAATGATTTTAGGAAATTCATCAAACTCAAAATCATGTGCGACGAATTGGCTGAATTGTGTAGGGTTAGTATAGTAAGCCAAGTCTCGAGCAGAGAATTGTTTGATTTTATCTAGGGGTATATCGAGAACTTCCATTTTCACTATGCCTTAAATTGTTTTTTAATGTAAGGCTGCAAAGGTAGAAATAACTGACTCAGTGAAATAGTTCATTGCAGGCTGAAAAGCCGAGTAGTAGGCAAAAAAATAAGAGGTTGTCCATGTAACAACCTCTTAACAGGGCAATATTTAAAA
Organism: uncultured Saprospiraceae bacterium; assembly: GCA_938002665.1. Classification (GTDB taxonomy): domain Bacteria; phylum Bacteroidota; class Bacteroidia; order Chitinophagales; family Saprospiraceae; genus RFSX01. Next base: position 46,302 of record CALLAE010000012.1, read on the forward strand.
ATCAGTTAAACTTTTAATTTTCAAGACCTCTTTCGGGCTTGTATGTATTAAGACACTAAAAGCTGCCTAAGCGATGCCTGAAGAGTTTATATTTTTTATCTTTTTTTCCTTTTTCTTCGAAAACCTAGTAAATACCTGCTTTCCCAGCCTAAATTATTTGTAGACTTTTATATCAAGCGGGTATATATCTTTATAAAACCCATGTGAAAGTTATCTTTGCGTCTCATTCACAATACTTAGTGTCATGAATGAGGTATTAGTTACCCCTATAAGTAAATAATTCTATGTCAGACCCAAAACGGTATGAATTAAGAGGCGTTTCGGCCTCTAAAAGTGAGGTGCATGATGCTATCAAAGGTCTTGATAAAGGCCTTTATCCTTTGGCTTTCTGTAAGATCTTACCAGATGTGGCTGGCGGAGACGATAATTACATCAATATTATGCATGCCGATACAGCTGGTACTAAAACCAGTCTCGCTTATATGTACTGGAAAGAAACAGGTGATCTTTCTGTATGGAAAGGCATTACGCAGGACGCTATAGTCATGAATCTAGATGATATGGCATGCGTCGGTATTACTCAGGGTATACTGTTGAGCTCCACGATAGGTAGAAACAAGAATCTTATATCAGGAGAGGTTATCAAAGAACTGATTCAGAGCACAGCCACTTTCTGTGATATGTTGCGCTCTCATGGTGTAGATATCCATCTGGCTGGAGGCGAGACTGCAGATGTAGGAGATATAGTAAGAACAGTAGATGTAGGCTTTACAGCTTTTGCTAGAGCAAAAAAATCTGACCTTATCCTTAACAATATTAAATCTGGTAATGTTATAGTTGGCCTAGCTTCTTACGGCATGTCCACATACGAATCTGAGTATAATGGTGGTATGGGAAGTAATGGCCTTACTTCTGCAAGACATGATGTTTTCCATAAGAGCTATGCAGACACTTTTCCTGATGCCTACGATCCCAATACGCCAAATGAAGTCGTCTTCACAGGAGGAAAAAAACTCACTGATACACTTATGATTGATGACCAAGAAATAACAATAGGCAAATTGGTCCTTTCACCTACAAGAACATTTTTACCTGTTATCACCGCTATACTAGACAAGCATCGTTCTGATATCACGGGCATGATTCATAATACAGGCGGCGCACATACCAAAGTGAAGAAGTTTGCGCCAGGAAAGAAAATCATCAAAGACAAGTTATTGCCAGTACCACCACTCTTCAGACTAATACAAGATCAGTCGGGTACCAGTGATAAAGAGATGTTTCAGGTATTCAATATGGGCACTAGATTAGAAGTGTACACTTCTGAGGCAGTAGCTAATAGCATAGTGGATATTTCAGAATCATTCGGTATAGCTGCACAGGTCATAGGTAGAGTAGAAGAGGCAGACGAAGCCTCAGTAGAATTGCATTATAATGGTCAGGTATTCCAGTATTAGTAATAAAAAAGTAAACTTACTCTTCTTCGCTCTTTGCCTTATCTAGGATATCCTCAACCATTTTCTCACCTTCTTTCATGACATTTTTGATTGTAGATGCACCTTCTTGCATGTTTTCAGAAAGGTCTTCTGTAAGGATTTTGCCTTTCTCTATTATTTTATCACCTACGTTTTTGAGCTTTTCGATATCTACATTTTCCTCAAAGGAATCTTTGGTCTGCTGATAGACCATACCTGCTTTCTCTACTATTTTTCCTGAAGAGGTTTTAAGATTGTCTACGGCATTAGTGAGGTACTCTTTTTCTAGAAGATCATCTATAAAGTCCATAGACTTATGAGTGGTCTTATTAGCTGTCTTAGCAGAGTTGAATAATAGTTTAGCTAGTTTCTTGAGCATAATTGACTTTATAAATATCCTACATAGTTATGGGGTGAGATTGCTCTCAGTTCTTTCTTAACCTCATCAGATACCTCTAAAGTTTCAATAAAGCTCATAATCGAGTCTTTGGTAAGAGCGGTATTGCCTCTAGTTAAGGCCTTTAATGCCTCATAGGGTTTAGGGTAGTGCTCTCTCCTCAGTATATTTTGTATGGCTTCAGATACAACTGCCCAATTAGCCTCTAGGTCGGCTTCGAGTTTAGCTTTATTCAGTTCTATCTTGCTTAGGCCTTTGAGGAGGGATTGGAAAGCGATAGTCGTATGTGCGAAGGGCACACCGAGATTTCTGGTAACAGTGCTGTCTGTAAGATCGCGTTGTAATCTAGAAATAGGAAGCTTTTGTGCAAGGAAAGTAATCATCCCATTAGCTAGGCCAAAATTGCCTTCTGCATTTTCAAAATCTATTGGGTTCACCTTATGGGGCATGGCAGAGGAACCCACCTCATTAGCAATTACTTTTTGCTTAAAATAATCCATGCTGATGTAAGTCCACATATCTCTGCAGAGGTCTATCAGAATGGTATTAATTCTTCCTACATTTTGGAGTATGGCAGCCAGATGATCGTAATGACTAATCTGGGTAGTGTTTTTAGATCTCTGAAGACCCAGCTCCATTATCATCTTATCAGCAAAGTCTGGCCAATCGATAGCTGGGAAAGCGACCTTGTGAGCATTAAAGTTTCCAGTCGCTCCTCCGAATTTAGCCTTGATGGGTAGCTGCTTTAGTAGCTCTAGTTGATCTGCTAGTCTTTCTATAAAGACTCTGAGTTCTTTCCCTACAGTAGATGGACTAGCAGCTTGTCCATGGGTTCTGGAAAGCATAGGTATGCCTATATATTGATTATCTAACTCTTTGAGTTTTTTAAGCAGTTGATTGAGTTCTGGCAGATAGTAATCTCTCAAGTAATCAGCTAGGAGGAGTGGGGTGGCCGTATTATTTATATCCTGAGAGGTCAGTGCAAAGTGTACCCACTCTAAGTGGTCCTTCATGCCCTGCTCTTCCATTTTAGCTTTGATAAAATACTCTACGGCCTTGACGTCATGATTAGTAGTCTTTTCTATATCCTTGATAGCCTGTGCATCTACTTCGCTGAAGTTTTTATAAATATCATCAAGTACCGTAACTTTTTCAGCTAGTGTCTTTAGTTGTGGGATGCCTAGCGCGATGAGCGCTTTGAGATAATGGATCTCTACGAGAACTCTGTACTTTATGAGTGCATATTCAGAGAAGTATTCTTGGAGCTTAGTAGTTTTTTTCTGGTATCTACCATCTATAGGGGAGACAGCTTTGAGCATAGTTATGTTTTGCCCAAAGGTAAGGACTTGGTAGCACTTGCATGAATGGTAACTATGAAGATACTATAGGGTATAAACCAAAAAACCCAGCTCTTCAGCTAGGTTTTTCGTTAATCCATTTTTTCATTATCTATCCACTTATAAGACAGATATTTAAGGGTTAACCCCTACTTCATTTTAATTTTATTTTCAAAACCCAATAAGATCGAGGGTTCTAGTAGGATATTTTATTTTTAAACCGTTTGTGAGACCATAACCAGGATTGAGGGGAGGCTGTGATAAGTCTCTCTAGATTCTGGATGTACCTTGCGGTGAGCTGGTCAGCAGAGCTTAATTCTCCTGCCTTGGCCAGTTGCACAGCCTCGACTTCATATCTCCCCCTGCCTACTCTATGGACATCCAGAGAAAAGATTGCTAGACCTGATTTTATACCATACTTAGCTGCTCCTCCGTGGAAGCTTACTTGTTGGCCTAAGAAATCCATTTCTATGGCTCTTTCTTTACCACTTGGTTTCTGATCTGCTATAAATACGATACCTACAGGTTTAGGCTCTTCATCTAGTTTGCTGAAGAATTTGGCAGTCTGATAAGTCGGGATGATACTAACATTGTTGCCAGATCGTCCAGTTTTCATGTATTCATTGATGTATTGGTTAGACAACATTTTCACAGCACCTACTAGATGATGTTTCATCTGTAGCCCAAGACACAGCGGAGCCCATTCCCAATTATTATAGTGTTGGCTATAGATAATGACATGCTCTCCGCGCTCGAAGTGTGCATCCATTAGTTCGGGATTTCGGAAGGTGTATCTGGGGATGAGCTTTTGAGGAGAAGTGCCTAAACCTTTGAATGACTCTAGGATGATATCTATAAAATTTCTATAGAAGGACTTAGCGATACTGGCTAATTCTTGTTTGGACTTATGAGGGAAGCAATAGCTGAGATTGGTTTCTATTACTGCGGTTCTATATTTGAAAAGATGTTTTAGAATAAAGTTCAGTAAGTCAGAAAATAGGTATAGCAACTTGAAGGGGAGGAGGGAGAAAAGGCCGATAAGTAATCTGAAAAAGATATAAGCAAGAAACTTCAAGTGATATAACTTAGATGAGTTCAATAAATGACTCTTCCGAATCTTCAGACTTAAATAACTGCGTTCTATTGCTTTCCATTGTAAGAAAGGAAGCTTTGCAGGTTTTGTAAAAATCTTCAGTCATCAAGTTTTTCAAGTGGCTGAGATCTCTGATTTGTCCATCTCTAAATTTATAGGTCTGCTCCATTAGCTTGGTTTCCACTTTAAGACTATACCGTCCATTCATGATCATGACCGTGAGTCTCATAGTTTCAAAGGACCATTCGTCTAAGATTCTCATTTTTTCTTTCTTGGTTTTGGTTTAGAGCTGTTTTTGATACTTTGACTCATTGCCTTATATATCGAGCTAAGATAGGCATCTGATTTTATGATCTTAAGATGTTCTTTTTCTACTTTGATATCGTTTCTGGCTGCTGGTCCAGTCTGTATGCTACATGGATTTTGGAGTAAGATGCTGGCGAAGGTTGTTTCCATAATAGGTGATAATACCTTTGGCTTGAGCTTGTTCTCTTTCAAAAAATTAGCTGTCAGGCAGGCAAGATGATTAGTGAAATTATTGAGTATGACAGCTGCCAGATGGTACTTCATTCTTTCTAGGTCATTGGCCTCAGAGACGTTAGAAGATAGTTGTCTTGCTAACATTCTAAATTTCCTCAGTGTCTTAGGATTATTGCCATGTATTAGAAAAGGAAGAGCTGCTATATCTACAGCCTTCTTTTTTTTGAAAGACTGGAGGGGATAGAAGCTTCCATAATTCTCAGCTCTTTTAGTTAGAAAGGTAGTAGGTGTTGCGCCAGAGGTATGGGCTAGGTATTGTTTGCTATTAAGTTTAGGCAGTTGAGCTGAGACCTCCCTGATGACATCATCTTTTACCATGATCAAGTATAAGTCTGCTTTATCACTGACAGCTTGTAGGTCAGCAATTGCCTTAGCTTCAACCTTACGAGCAAGAGAATTGGCGTTTTTTATATCTCTACTATATACTTGTGAGATGTTACAACCAATATTGTGCAGAGCGGGTACTAGATGAGAGGCGATATTACCTGCACCTATGCTTATAATGTTCATGATCTTAGTCATGTCATTTAGTTGGAGCGGGATCTTTTAGATCTCCTATTGTATAAGCCAAGGAAGAAACCTAGCATCATCATGGAAGCTCCTACCCAGAAAAGATTTATACCAGGAAACATCTTAGCTTCTAGTATGATAACATCCGTTCTGCTTTTTTCAGCCACTTCTATGACCAAGTCGTCATTGGATCTATCATCTATTGCCATCATGAAGGAGAATTTTTCATCCACAGGATTGATATGTGTCATTCTTGCATGGACGCCACTATTTATCTCGTGGTCCTTAATGTTGAAAGGCTTCGTATCTCTTATAACATAGATAGGTTTTAGAAGTGCTTTGTCAGATAAGCGGAGCAGTAGTGCCTGAATGGAGATGTCATTTTCTTCTCTGATGTAGTTAACACTAGTAGCATCTTTTTCAAAACCGGTTAAGACATATTCTTCACTTTGGTAGGTGAATGATTCGTCTTGGGTAATAGAAAATGACTGGTATTCTAGCTGATCTTCAGTACTAAAGAAATTATCAAAAGAGGCTTCATTTAATCTTACTTTCAGTTCTAGTTCATTGATCTGGGATGGATACTGGTAAAGTAGATTCTCTCTTACACCTATTGCAGGTTCTATCACTTCACTGTAATCATCTTCTAGATCATGGAATTTGATTTTTACACCTAGGCCTATATCATTAGTATGCTTGAGATAGTCAGGATGCTGTGGATCAAAAGTGTAGCCTTCTACAATAGCGTAATGCTCTTTGGTGAATAAGGTGTCACCGACACTGAGTTCGTATTTTACATACTTTAGAGAATCCTCTGCTTCTTTAGCTAGCTTGATATCCATCTGTTCATTAGGAAGAGAGGCTATACTGGTAAATATATCTTTGTCTATAAAGTGCTTAGCGTCAGGATTAGTTGCAGCTACTTTGCTGAAGTCATTAGAGAAGAGGACATTAGGATAGACATAGAACGGGTCTATATTTCCTCTTTCTTTATCCTCTTTTTCAAATTTTATTTTGAAGGTTCTTATCTGGTCTACTATCGTATCACTCTCATAAGTTATCCAGTAGTCATTAACAAAGAAAGGCTCTTGCTTAATGAGCTTGACCGAACTAGCCAGATCCTTGTCCTTAATTAGTCCTTTCATCACAAAAGGATTAGTAGTGACTACTGACTCATTCAGACCACTAGTGAGTATGCCTATAATCATGACACCAAATCCTATATGCGAGAAGACAGCAGAAGCCATCTTAGCATTCTTCATAGATTTTCTAAGTAGGAAGGCAGCATTAGAAAGAATAGTATAGAAAGCACAAAAGGCAAGTAGCGCATATTTCCAATGAAAGAAATCTATCCATAAGCTTAAAAGTAAAGTCATCCCACCTGCGAGAGCAGCATGAAATAATTGTCCTTTAGCAAAGGTAATCTTTTGGCCTGTGCTCCACTCGCCAGCTTTATATCTCAGGAAAATTGTTTTTGCAGCTAAGACCATAACTAGGATCGAGGTCCATAATTGGAATTTATTAAAGTGTGGAATGGGGTCCTTGATGACTGTTCCTACAAATTCTGGATCGTATAGCGTGGCTAAAGCGTTCAATACTGGAAGTGAAGTAGATGCAGCAATAATACCACCACTAAATAAAAGGACTAATGCACCTACAAACATCCAAAACTCTCTAGAGTAAATAGATTCTTCTTTATCGAATACTGGAATTAAATTGCTTTTAGCTATGTAAATGGTCATCGCTAGTACAGCAAAAAACATGACCATAAAGATAAGCTGTGGCTCAAGTCCCATCTCTGTAAAAGAGTGGGCAGAGGTATCGCCTAAGATTCCACTACGAGTCAGGTAGGTAGAGTATAGTATCAGTACAAAAGTCAAAGCGTAGTAGATATAGGTGCTTCTTACAGCCCTGCCAGTGACATTGGCGATGAGATTAGTATGGACACCTGCAACTAAGATTAACCATGGAACAAAAGACATATTCTCCACTGGATCCCAGGCCCAATATCCACCAAAAGTCAGGGCCTCATAAGCCCAAGCGCTACCCATCAATATTCCTACACCAAGTATCCCTGCAGAAAACAAAGCCCATTTTAGTGCTGGCTTAAGCCACTCTCTGTGTCTGCCCGTAAATAGACCGCCTGCAGCGTAGGCAAAGGGAACGATAGTACTAGCAAAGCCTAGGAAAAGAGTAGGGGGATGTATAGTCATCCAGTAATTCTGTAGCAACGGATTGAGCCCTGTTCCGCTGATTACATTGACATAGTCTGCTTTTTCGAATATAGGTGCTTCAAAGACATCTCTTAGAAGAGTTGTAGGATTGCTTCCTATTTTGTAAACAAAGTCGCCTATATGTACATGTAGCCCAAGAAGCATAGAACTTAGTACCGCCTCTGCTAGTGCAATAATCATTATGACTGGTGCCTCCCAGCTTCCCGCTTTCTTGATAAGATACCAGCCTAGGATACAGTGCCAAAACATCCATAAGATAAAACTGCCTTCCTGACCCTCCCAGAAAGCTGAGAGGATATATTTCATAGAGAGGTCATCTGATACATGGGCCTGAGCATAGGAATACTCATATAGGTGATTTACCATAATGTAAAACAGAACGGCTATCAAGGAAAATAATGAAAGTGTATGCAATAGAAAGCCCATCCTACCTAGCTTCGTCCAATTACCTTTCTGGTCTAATTCTGTTTGGCTTGCTTTGAAATAAGAAAAGACAGCTAACAGACTAGAGACAAAACACAGTATAATGCAAAAGTGGCCTATTCTACCTGGCCAGAGGTGTTCTCCTATGTATTGTATATCTTGAATCAAGAGGAAAGACTAGCTTCTGATCTTAGTTTGAGTTCTTCGTCTTTGTACTTAGAAGGGCATTTTAGCAGAACTTCATCTGCTATGAAAGTTTCGCCATCCATTTGTCCAGTGACAACTACTGTTTCTGAAAGCTCAAAATCTTGAGGCTTAGGCTTTTTCATTATGACTTTCTTGGATAGTCCTTCGCTATCTTTCATTAGAAAAGTGAAAGAGTTGGGATTCTTGATAGGGTCATATACTACCTCACCATTTTTATCTATCTCTCCAGATATTTTGACCCTATTTTGGTTCTGGATAGCATTTTCAAAGGTTGCATAAGTACTCACATCCTTTGACGCTGATACTATAATAGCTATTGCTGCAATCAGTGCCAAAAATCCGACTAAGTAACTTTTTTTCATAATTCATAGATTGATGAAAAGCATAATATAAAGGTAAGCTCTAATACTAACTTTATCCATTTATCTTTAAGTATTTAGAACGATAGTAAATTAGGTCTATCTATTCAAATAAAGCCTCCACAAAGGCTGCTTTATTAAATACTTGTAGTTGCTCTATTCCTTCTCCTACACCTATGTATTTGATAGGGATTTTAAACTGGTCTGAGATACCGAGCACAACTCCTCCTTTAGCAGACCCATCTAGCTTAGTGAGGGCTAGGGTAGTGACTTGTGTAGCCTCCGTAAATTTATTAGCCTGTTCTATGGCATTCTGTCCTGTAGTTGCATCTAGCACCAACATAACTTCATGTGGTGCACCCGGTAATTTTTTATTTATAGATTGATTGATCTTAGTCAGCTCTTCCATTAGGTGGGTCTTAGTATGTAACCTTCCTGCCGTATCTATAATGCAGAGGTCTATGTCATTGTTCATGGCATATTGCACTGTTTCATACGCTACCGCGGCAGGGTCAGTATTCATACCCTTAGAATAGAACTCTACTTCATTTCGGTCAGCCCATATCTTCAGCTGATCTACAGCTGCTGCTCTAAAAGTATCAGCAGCACCTAGGACTATTTTCTTTCCTTTCTTTTTGAACTGATGCGCGAGCTTTCCTATGGTAGTCGTTTTTCCTACTCCATTTACACCTACGACTAGAATGACATATGGAATATGGTAATCAGGATAGACAAAGTCTTCTATGTCCTCAGTGTTGTTCTCACCTAGAATATCGACGACTACATTTTTGAGGATTTTATTGAGTTCATTGGTATTGAAGTATTTTTCTTCGGCTACTTTCTTTTCTAGGCGCTCTATAATTTTAACTGAGGTATCTAGTCCTACATCCGAGGAGATAAGTATGCCTTCTAGCTCATCCAAGAAAGATTCATCCACTTTGGATTTTCCAGCTACTGCTTTTGCTATTTGGCCAAATAGGCTCTTCTTGGTTTTTTCTACACCTTGATTTAGATCGGTTTTTTTTTCCTTTGTGAAGTATTTTTTAAAGATGCTCATTCCTATACTATAGCTATTCAATAAAAAAAGGCAAAGTGAGAACCTTGCCTTTTAGATAATATGTTTTGCGTTGCTTTACTATTTTTTAGCAAAGAACTCTTTCACTTTGTCTTTGTGGATGTTCATTTCTTTGTAAGTATATTTTCCTGTTACCGGATCTTTGATACTTTTTACAACTTTTACGAAGTCCCTTCCTGATCCAGCATTTGCTGCTCTTTGAGCTACTCTCGCATTCTTTGATACTTTAGCCATGACTTACTTTATTTCTTTGTGAACAGTATATTTATTAAGGATAGGATTGAATTTTTTCAATTCCATTCTATCTGGTGTATTCTTTCTATTTTTCTGAGTTACATATCTAGAAGTACCAGGTTGGCCAGTAGCTTTGTGCTCAGTGCATTCTAGTATGACTTGAATTCTATTTCCTTTTGACTTTTTTGCCATTGCTCCTTGTTAATTAAATTTGTAATTACTTAAGGTCTAACCCGAAGTCAAAACCCGCTTTTTGTTGTCTTTTAAGATATTCATATACACCTAGCTTATTAATGTTTCTCATTGCAGAAGCAGAAAGCTTTAATGAGACCCATTGATCAGTTTCTGGAATATAATATTTCTTATTATTAAGGTTGGGAAGGAATCTTCTCTTTGTCTTTCTCTTAGAGTGAGACACGTTGTTACCTGATATAGGCTTCTTCCCTGTTAATTGACATCTTCTAGACATGGTATTGTATGATTTCTTTGTTCTTCTCTATAAAAGAGGTGCAAAGGTAAGCCTTTTATATATGATACAAAACACTTCTAGCGCAATAATTACAGCGATTTCCCTCTAATTCTACTATTAAAGGTGTAAACAGTACAATTTTCCGAGAGTCTACGATTGGATATGAGGCTATATCCATCTCATTTCAGTCATTATCACTACTAAAATAGCAAGCTGCTTGACAAAATATATCTAATTATTAAAGCCATGTAGTGTAATTAAGTTCTGTAGCTGTCCTTGGTATGTGTCTAAAGTTTATAATAATTTTTAAGTCAAACGATAAAATATTTAAAGGGAATGAAAACTCTAATAGCACTCTTAATAAGTGTAGGCTTTGCAGTGTCAGCCTATGGACAATGGTCAATCGGTCCTAAAGTCTCCTACGGGACGATCACACAATCAGCAGATGATATAAGAATAATACCCACCTCAGATGTCAATCCTCCTAAGATGGCCTTTCTTGGTGGTGGAGGAGTTAGGTCTGTAGGGTTTATGCTTCATAACAGTCTAGGTCCTGCTTTTTTACAAGTAGAAGCATTAGGTACTCAGTTTAATGTTCAGTATTCTTCACAAGAATATTCAAGAGCAGCAGCAGAACCTAACATCTATGATGAGACAACAATAATCCTTGAAGTTCCAATTGCAGCTGGATTCAAGCCTCACAGAAATATTAAAGTAGGTGTAGGTCCAGTAATGGAAGTACTTCTGAGCAAAGATTCAGAATTGAAAGAAATAGATAGATATGTAGATACTGCCAACAGAATAGATGGTGGTTTCCAGGGTTTATTGGGATTCAGTAAAGGAAATTTCAATGTAGACCTAAGATACGTATACAAGTTTTCTAGTGTCGTAGATGGATTTAGCCTTGGAAATGATATCCTAAAATTGAACAGGAGTGCTAATAGATTAACCTTATCATTAGGTTATACTATGGGCAGTTCTAGAAAAATACTTTCTGAAGAAGAACTACTGGAGAAAGAACCTCTAGTATACTAAAACATATATTCGGACAATTCAGTTTTTAAAAAGAGCGATGCTATTGGTATTGCTCTTTTTTTTTGTCTAAGTGAGCCGTTTTTTCTTTTTGATCAATCAAAAGAAGGATTTTTATTCCTGTTTGTGATTCCATATCATGTGGGTTCTGTTTAGCAAATGAAGTGCTAGTCTAGAATTTATCTTAGCAAACTAATCAAGATAATCGTATGAGTAGATCTGCATTTATAAAATTCACTAATTCTCTCAATGAAGAGGAGCTAAGAACTGAGATGAAGAATCTATACACCGAGTTAGATGCTGTAAAGAAGCACTACGCGATGGAACTAGGTCAAGATAAGGATAGAAAGAAGATCTTTGATAAAGCGAAGAAGGAAATCTACAATCTTATCTATATCAGGAATAAACCTCGAAAGCGACCACGCATAGCCAAGATCAAAGCAATCACTAAGGAACTCGCTAAGCTCTCAGTCTTCCAGCACGAAACAGCCGATCTCTATTTATATGCAGCAGAACTAGAGGCTGCTTATTTATTGCGAAGGCCTAGCACCACCCAGGCTACGTTTAATAACTGCAAAGAAAACTTTGAGAAGGCCTGTGATATTATAAATCAACTAGCCTTGCATGAAGATTTCAAAGATAGATGTCGACTCTTGGTACAAGATGCCAATGCCATTTATATGTTGGATGAACAAATTAAGGATATATACAACAAGAATTTCAAAAACTAAGACCACATATCAGACTTGCACATAGTATACATCTGAGCTATTCCTAGGGATACTACCTACCTTAAAGGCACCCGCCTGATTATCACAATGTTCTAATAAGCTGAATACTATACAAGACTTAGGAAGGCCAGAAAAGATCAATGTAAAATGGTTCTCGCCCACATCCACAGCTTTCCAGGTAGGGAAGTAAGTGATGTTTTCTGCATGTACCAGTTCTGATCTATGCTCGGAATGTGAATCATATAGATAAGTCGTCGGCCAGATTCTAATATATGATGGATAAGGAGTGGACTGGATACAGTGCACAACCACTTGCCCTTGCTCATGTATTTGCTCTTTCAGCTCATCTAATATAGATGGACTTATGTCTACTTTGGGATTAGCTATAATAGTCGGAGAGCTCAACTCTATTTCTTTTTTAGCGATTATTACCGTGCACATCTTTTGCACGATGGATTCCTTATTTGTATTTCAATCTTGAAAGTAAAGGCTTGAAAGTAAAAAGGATTAATAAATTTTCAAAAAATCTGAATATGGACCGCGCTACAATAATGTTATCTATCCACGAAATTAAAAAGGGAAAGACATTTTATAGAAGTAAGCTAGCTAAAACAATTAGAAACAAAAAAGTATGGGACGAACTGCGATCAGAAATAACACAGGGTTACTCTTTAGATCTTCCACGAGAACGAAAAATGATATCTCCATCAAGAGCCTAAGGATAAATGCATACAAACTAAAGAGTTCGCTGAGTGGTGTGACCATCATATATAATCAGTCAGATCCTGAATTGCAGGCGGTGTATGGGCAGAATGACCTTTATATCCAGCTCTATCTCTCCTGGCATTCTTTGCGGGCAGTGAGGAAGCATCTTACCAAAGGCGAGGAGATAGAAACTTACAATAAGGCCGCTTGCATAGCCTGGCTGCAAACTTATCTAAGATCAGCGTCTAACCTGGACCTGATATTAGCTGAAATAAGAAAGCACAAATATCCTTATGTGCTTTCGGGGACTACGCTTTTTTAATTAGGTGTCACTGCTGGAGGAGAGGCAGTGAATGATTGTAGTTTTCGTTATAGAGCAGGGCAGAGGTGCCCTGCTTTTTTTATGCTTTTAGACTTGATTTAAATAATAAATCGAAGAAGAAGTGACCACGGGAGGAGTCGAACCCCCAACCTCCTGAGCCGTAATCAGGTACTCTATCCAATTGAGCTACGTGGCCATTCTGATGGCAAATATAGTTAATCTAAGCACCTGCATACAAAACACTTGCCTTTAAAACGATCTGTTCTTGTTAGATGAAGTTTACAATACGTAAACAAATTATTTTCTATTTCATAAATAGTATACAATTCTGACTCTGTGTCAGCCCACCTTTGTATTGTTATTAAAAAACATTTTGATCATTTATTAAACAATTACGATTATGATTTACACTTTGAAAAACACTTTATTTATTCTAGGCCTACTCAGTACTCTTGTTGTGCTTCAATCTTGCGAATCTGAAGGCTGCACTGACCCTAATGGTGAAAACTATGACCCTGAAGCGGATGTAGATGATGGTAATTGTACGTATGCTAGGACAAAATTCATAGGAAGCTACGGCGTAGGAGAATCTTGTGGCGGAGGTCCAGTAAATTCATACTTAGTAACTATAGAAGAATCTGCTACTGCTACTAATGCTTTGAGAATCACTAATGAGGAAAAAGGTGTTACTGTCACGGGAATCGTGTCAGGTAATACGGTTTCCATTGATGATACCTTTACAGATAATGGGCAGACTGTAAGTATGGAAGGAGATGGCACTTATTCTAATAATGGGAAAGAAAAAATAGATGTGGAGTATACCCTTAGAGTAATGGTAAATGGACAAGAGGTTAGTCAATCATGTACAGCTGTATGGAGTAAGTCATAAAAGAGACCCTCTCTGAGAAACAACTTCAATATTGTAAACCAAGGTCAGCTTCTGATCTTGGTTTTTTTAGTATTAGATTTTTCTAAGATAGACTTCAGGCCTCCCATGAAGGCAATATCCGAGACCGATACAGCACTATCTGAAACAAAGAGCGCCCTGCCATAAAACCCACCATGGCAATCCATATCGCCTGTTCAGGAAAACTAGCTTTACTAGCATAGAAAAAAACAAAGAAAATTCCTGTAGCGATTATCATAGAATCTCTTAACTCCTTCGCTGCTGTGGCACCACTATAGACTCCATCCCATATAAAAGCCAGCGCGCCAGCCACAGAAACTAAGGCCAACCATACCATCAAGGAGCCAGACTTTTGCACGAGTTCAGTATTTGTGGTCATGAGTCTGATAAGATGCGTCCCAAAAAAGATAAAGCATATTGCAAACAACATCCCAAAACCCAACCCATAGATCAGACATTTCTTAATAACTCTCTTAACTGTAGAAATAGACTTAGCCCCGATATATTTTCCGACTAGACTCTCTGACGCATAGGCAAAGCCATCCACAGCATAGGACATGAAATAAAAGAGTTGTAGCATCATTTGATTTACGGCAAGGTAGCTATCACTAACTCGTGAAGAGTAATCAGTAAAGAAAGTGAAGACAAGTATCATCCCCATATTTCTGATAAACATATCTCGGTTTACACTAAGAAATCGTCCAAGTTCTTTCGCCTTGAAAATGGCCTTGTCGAAATAGTGCATAACCTTGCTTCTATGCCTAATAGCAATGATACCCAACGCTACTAAGAAAGTAATCCATTGGGCAGCAAAGGTCCCATAGGCCACTCCTGCCACTCCCAGACCTTTTATGATAACTAAGTACCAGCTGATAATAACATTCAGCATATTAGATATGATGGTAAGTAGCATGGGGGAGATAGCATCTTGCATCCCAAAGAACCACCCACGTAAAGCAAATACACATATGACTGCCGGGGCTGCCAATACTCTAATAGAAAAATACTCTGCGGCTAGGCTCTCCACTTGAGCTGAGCCATTGAGAATCCCGAAGCATAGCTGACCTAAGGGTCTATGGAGAATGAGAATAAGCAAGCCCAACCCAAAGCCTATACTTGTAGATCTGAAAAGTAATCTAAAACATTCAGCTTCATTTCCACTGCCATAAGCTTGAGCGGTCAGACCAGTCGTACCAGGCCTCAAAAAGCCTAGCCCCCAGTATAACAAATTGAATATGATACCACCAACAGCAATAGCTCCTATGTAAGCAGGGTCATTCATTCTACCCATTAGGGCCGTGTCTACTATGCCTAATAAGGGAATGGATATATTAGCAATGATATTAGGCAGAGCAATGGAGAAAATCTCCTTATTGATAGATGGACTGTGGGAAGAGGGGAGGCTCAGAAATTGTAGTTTAGGAATTGAATGTATCTCGGGCTTAAACCTAAGGCTATCTTGCGATAAGTTCCGCATCTTCCAGTATAAAACTGACTAGATTCCAATCCTCCGTGTTGATAAGTAATCGACCAGTGAAGGTTAGCACCTCATCCATCTCAAAGCGCTTTTTGGGTGGCTGATTAAGACGGACTTCAAGAATGGTTTCCAGCCCTGCACCCCCACAAAAGAAGCAATTAGCGTTGGGGAATTTAGATAGGACGATCATGTCTTCTTCCATAACTGGAATATGATAGCCTTTAATGGTGATGACTCTATTGTTCAGAGCTACAATTTCTGGATCATCTTCTAGGAGGCTGGCGTAGGCTCCGTATTCTTCGAGATAGACATCTTTGAAATTGGCATCCTTAAAAAGATTCCAGCTCTGTTCTGCTTGTGCCAACAAAGAAGAGTCTGTAACTATGCATAATAATGCTAAGGTGAAAAGTGTTAAACACAAGTTACGCATCATTCAGTTTGGTTCCTGAAGTGAATAGTTTAGCTAAAAACAGTGCTACTTCATTGTTGTCAAATTGTGAATTGACTGACATGTTATTGAGGAAGAGCTCAGCCGGCGTACCTACGAGCACATAGCTGAGAAGTTGCCGATCTCTTTCGTTTTTGAAGTTGATCCTATCATCTAATTTTGATATGTCTACTTGTAAGTCTTTTATGATTCGTCTTATCGAGTCACTCTTGTATGAAGCACTTCTAATGTATGCTTGGTTTTTTTTGTGAAAGGAAAGCATTTCGTTACTTGAGGCAAAATCGAAGTAAGCTTTTATCGAGGCATGAAATAAGTCAAAAACATTGTCTTGTTTATTCCTAGCTTTTTTGGTAATCATTCTGATCTCTTCATTGACTTCTTCTACGACAGTATTGAAGATATCTCGGACATCTGAAAAGTAATTATAGAAAGTTCCTCTACCTATATTACAGGCCTTAACAAGATCTGCAACAGTTGTTTTTTCAAAACCATGCTCAGCAAAAAGTTTACGTGCTTCCAACAAGAGCTGGCTTCTAATAGCCTCCTTGTTACGTTCTCTTTTTCCTATGTCTAGGTTGCTCTCCATAATGATTTGGGTAAGGGAGTTGTAGCTATTATTAATTCAATCTCTCAAAAATTCCTGCAATACCTTGTCCACCTCCTACACAGGCTGTTACCATTCCATAGCGCTGATCACGTCTTCTCATTTCATTGAGTAATTGTACAGTGAGCTTAGCTCCTGTACAACCAAGTGGGTGGCCTAGGGCAATAGCGCCACCGTTTACATTTACAGTTGCAGGGTCTAGTCCTACTGTTTTTATGACGGCAAGAGCTTGAGTAGCAAAGGCCTCATTCAATTCTGTCTGTTGTATATCTTCTAACTTAAGTCCAGCCATTTTTAGTGCTTTAGGAATAGCAACGCAAGGACCTATACCCATGTATAAAGGATCTACACCTCCTACAACGCAAGTGACGAGCCTTGCTATGGGCTCTAGCTTAAGTTTTTTTACCATTTCCTCACTCATAACCAAGGTAAAGGCAGCACCATCTGAAGTCTGGGAAGAGTTTCCTGCAGTGACGACTCCACCGTTTTTGAAGACAGCTCTTAATCGGCCTAGCCCTTCCATGCTTGTTCCTCTTCGAAGTCCTTCATCGACTTCTACGATATGAGAACTTTCGACTCTTTTACCATCTTTTACAAACACCTCTTCTACTGTCACAGGAACGATTTCATCTTTAAATAAGCCTGTATCTATAGCGTTAGCAGCTCTTTTGTGAGACTCTACAGAAAAGGCATCTGCTTGCTCCCTGTTTACCTCGTACTTTACAGCTACGGCCTCGGCAGTATTGCCCATTCCGACGTGGTAGTTGATATTCTCTAAGTTGGCTTTGTAGCTAGGTGCTAACTTGTATCCAGTCATAGGTACAGAGCTCATACTTTCTGCTCCTCCTGCGATGTACATGTGCCCATAGCCCGCTTTAATTTTTCCTACAGCCATTGCTATTGCCTCTAATCCTGATGCACAAAATCTATTGACAGTAACGCCTGGAACT
The DNA here is from genome assembly GCA_938002665.1 of uncultured Saprospiraceae bacterium. GTDB lineage: Bacteria > Bacteroidota > Bacteroidia > Chitinophagales > Saprospiraceae > RFSX01. The sequence continues at coordinate 63,831 of CALLAE010000012.1, forward strand.
TCCACTCCTAAAGCCCTAGCAGAAATCATTCTGCCCACTTGCATGCCTTGTTCACCTTCAGGTATCGCACAGCCTACAATGACATCATCTATGAGGGTAGGGTCTACTTCAGGGACAGTTTTCATCATATGCTTGATAACATCTACTGCTAGGTCATCAGAACGATAATTTTTGAATCCTCCCTTATGTGCTTTCCCTACTGCTGATCTAAATCCTTTTACTAAGTATGCTTCCATGTAGTTTGTTGTTTCTTTTTATTAATTAATTAGATCGCTTTGCTTTTTAGATTTTTAGAACGCTACGCTTTCAGATTACAAGAATTCTTCTCTAAAATCTAAAATCTAAAAATCTAAAAATCTAAAAATCTAAAAGTCTAAAAGTCTAAAAGTCTAAAGTCTAAAAGTCTAAAAGTCTCAAGTCTAAAAAATCTCAAGTCTAAAAAATCTAAAAGTCTAAAAGTCTAAAGTCTAAAATCTAACCCTTCTTAATCTTGATCCGAAATACATTTATCATTTTTTGTAACTCAATTATCTCTGATAAAATTTCATCTGCAGTCCACTGCTTAATATATCCAAGCTCCTTGCAAATTATTACTTGGGTATCCAGTTCAGTAAGTGATCCCATTGCAATATTTAAAAAATGTACAAGTTGCTTAGGAGTATTACGTCCACAACCTTCAGCTATGTTTGAAGGCACAGAAACCGAACACCTTCTAATTTGACTAGTCAGTCCAAAAACTTCTTCTTTAGGAAATGAGCCAGACACTTTATAAATAAGTAAACTGAGTTGAATTGCCCTTTGCCAAATCTTCAGTTCCTTAAAATTGTGATTCATTTCTACAAGTCTAAAGTCAAAGTCAAAGTCTAAAAATGTAAAATCTAAAAGTCTAAGGTCTAAAAGTCTAAAGTCTAAAGTCTAAAAAGTCTAAAAGTCTAAAAATCTAAAGTCTAAAAAGTCTAAAACCCTAATTCCTCAAAGGCTTATTATTCATCAACATATATTGAATCCTATCTAGCGTTTTTTGATTTCCTAGTAGAGATAAAAATGCTTCCCTCTCTAGATCTAATAGATATTGCTCGCTTACTTTTTGTTTGCTTGTTAAGTCTCCTCCACACATTACAAAGGCCACTTTCTTAGCTATCTCAACATCATAATCAGACATAAATAAACCTAGTCTAAATTCATTTATAGCAGTATATAAAGCCGATAAGCCTGTTCTTCCTAATACCTCCACATCTTCTCTCGCCACTGGTGCTACAAAATCTTTAGCCATCTCTATTACTTTATGTTTAGCTAGGCTGATATTCTTGGGAGTCCTAGGAGTTACTTCATCTTTCGTGGGCAGTAAAAGATTGTAATCATAGCCTTCCCATCCAGAGGTCGCTACGCTAGCCATCGCGATGGGCTTAAAGTGATCTAAGAGGGTAGGAATCTGCACATCACCTTCAAAGTAAGCATCAGAAGCTCTCAAGGCCATTTCCTTAGTACCTCCACCACCTGGTAACAGTCCCACTCCAACTTCTACAAGACCTATATAAGATTCAGCTGCACAGACAGCGCCATTGGCATGCATTGTCATTTCACATCCTCCTCCAAAAGTGTAGCCTTGGGTAGCGACTACAACTGGTACTTTAGAAGTTCTCATGTGCATGCATAACTGCTGGAACTGATTGACCATTTCATCTAACTTCTTAAAATCTTTCTGCATGGCAACCATGCCTACATTCATAAGATTAGCTCCGACAGTAAAGTGTTCAGCATTATTCCCTATCACTACTCCCTGGAGTCCATCGTTTTCAGCTTTGGAAATTGCTTCAAATATGCCATTTCCTATTCCTTCACCTATAGCATTGCTCTTAGACTGGAATTCTACACATAGTACGCCACCTCCGATATCATGTACGGTACATTCTGAATTTTTGATAATTGGAGTTTTATCCCTTAGTGTATCTAAGATCACAAAACCTAAAGTGCTAGGGACAGTTAAGTATGCATTAGTTCTCAGGTCATAATACTTTTTTTGTCCTTCTTCTATCTTATAGAAGCTAGTTTGCCCTTTTGCTATCATATCCTCGACCCATTGAGGAATAGATTCTCCACATTCTTTAGCAATAGCTATACCTTTTTCTATGCCTATCTTGTCCCAGTACTCAAATGGGCCATAAGACCACTTGTAACCAGCCTTCATAGCATCATCTATACTGAATATTTCGTCAGATATTTCTGGAATTCTATTGGCTGTATAGCTGAACAATGCAGCAAAATATTCTTTGAGAAATTTATTTCCTTTCTCTTCTCCGTCTATTAGGGTCTGCAATCTTTTATCAAATAACTCTATTTTTCTGGCTGCACCTATGGAAGCTAACCTTGGCTTTATCGCTTTTTCGTACTCAAGAGTTTCTAGATTTAGAGCTAGATAGATTGTTTTTCCTTTCTCATCTTTTTCTTTGGTTCTCTCGTAGAATCCTTTTTTAGTTTTCTTACCGAGGAATTTATTCTCTACCAGAAAATCTACATACTTAGGATTTCCAGCTGCCTTTACTTTTTCAAAGTATGGATCACCAGGAGTATTGTTTGCCACAAACTTGGCTACTTTGTCTCCTGTGTCTATACCTACTAAGTCTTGTAATTTGAAGGTAGCCGTTTTTGGCCTACCGATAAGCGGACCTGTTAGAGCATCTACTTCTTCTATTTTGAACTTATACTTATCTGTGAGCTCATACATTTTAGCACCAGACATGACGCCTATTCTATTCGCTATAAATGCTGGAGTATCTTTACACAGTACTGTGTCCTTTCCTAAAAAGCTATCTCCGTAGTCCATAAAGAAATCGATGACTCCCGGATCAGTTCCTTTGTGCGGTATGATTTCTAATAAAGACATGTATCTAGGGGGGTTGAAAAAGTGGGTACCACAGAAGTGCTTTTTAAAGTTTTCACTTCGTCCTTCTACTAGCATTCCTATTGGAATACTGGAAGTGTTTGAAGTAATAAGAGCACCTTCTTTAGCATATTTTTCTACCTTCTCGAAGATTTGCTTCTTGATATCAAGTCGTTCTATGACTACTTCTATTATCCAATCTGCTTCCCCTATTTTGTCAAAGTCATCTGTAAAATTCCCAGTCTTTATTCTTGAGGCAAATTTCTTAGTATACAATGATGCTGGCTTAGATTTTATGGCAGCTTTCAAGGCACCATTTACTATACTATTTCGAGCAACTTTGTTGTCTTTATCCTTCTCTGCTAAGTCAAATGGGACGATGTCTAGTAAAAGAACATCCAATCCTATATTGGCTAAGTGACAAGCAATACCTGAGCCCATCACTCCAGAACCTAAGACTGCGACTTTTTGTAACCGATGTTTCATCTATAGAATTTATTGTCATATAAAATTACGTCTTTTTGACTCTAAAAGTGACACTGTGTCACTTTTAGTTATAACTTTGAAAAGTAAATTTCACAGAATCACTTAAAATATTGAACTATGGCAGACTACATGAGTATGGACAATTTGAGATTTATACTGCACGAAATGCTGGATGTGAGTCAGTTATGTGAACTAGAAAGACACAAAGACTACGATAAAGAAAGCTTTGATATTTTATTAGACTCTGCTAAGACTTATGCAGATAAAGTCATGTTTCCTACCTTAAAGGAAATGGATGAGGCTCCTGCTCATTACAAAGATGGAAAAGTTATTGTCCATCCTGTAGTGGGTCAAGTAATGAGGGATGCGGGTGAGAATGGCTCCATAGGTTCTACTTTTGATTATGAAGTAGGAGGGATGCAATTACCCAATACTATCGCAGTAGGAGTTGCTCACATTTCTTCTGCGGCAAACAACTCTATAGGTGGATATGCAGGACTAACCTCTGGTGCAGCGCATCTTATTATAAATTTCGGGTCTCAAGACCTTATTGAAACTTATACTCCTAAAATGATGAAAGGAGAGTGGGCTGGTACGATGTGTCTTACAGAACCGCAAGCGGGCAGCTCATTATCTGATATTACAACCTCAGCTACCCCTGTGGGTGATGGTTCATATAGAATCAAAGGCCAAAAGATATTTATCTCAGGTGGTGATCATGAGCATTGTGATAATTTTATTCATCTAGTATTAGCTAGAATAGATGGTGCGCCGGCGGGTACTAAAGGGATTTCACTTTTTGTTGTGCCCAAGAAAAGAATATCTGGTGATGACCTAGAATCTAACGATGTATTGACTGCTGGAGATTTTCAGAAGATGGGTCAGAAAGGCTATTGCACTACTCATTTAGTATTTGGTGAGCAAGACGACTGTAAAGGCTGGTTAGTAGGTCCTCAAAATAAAGGTCTCAAATGTATGTTTCAGATGATGAATGGGGCTAGAATAGATGTAGGTGTAACAGCTGCCTCTGTTGCAACAGCTGCCTATTATGCCTCACTCCAATATGCAAAAGAAAGACCGCAAGGCAGAAGAATCTTAGCAAATGGAGTAAAGAATGCTGAAGCAGAGCAGACCACTCTTATAAATCACCCTGATATAAGAAGGATGTTACTCCTACAAAGAGCCATTACGGAAGGGGCTCTTGCTTTGTTGCTGCAAGCCTCTCTCTACCATGATCTGAGTGAAGCAGGTCCGGAAGAGGATAGAGAGAAATATCATGATCTTCTAGAGCTTTTGACACCTATGGCTAAAACTTATCCATCAGAAATGGGAAGAACCTCTATCAATGCTGGTCTTCAGATTTTTGGTGGTTATGGTTTCTGTACAGAGTTTCCCTTAGAACAGTATTACAGGGATATAAGAATCATGTCTTTGTATGAAGGTACAACTGGTATTCAGTCTCTAGATCTATTGGGTAGAAAGGTAACCATGAAGCATGGTGCTGCGATGAAGCATCTTACTCTAGAGGTCATAGAAACGATAAAAGCGGCGAGTAACTATGATGATTTAAAAGTATATGCTGGTCAGCTCAAGAATGCTTCAAAAGACCTAGAAGCTACCCTGATGCATCTGCTAAAGTTTGCAATGGAGGGAGATCATGAGAGATATATTGCTGATGCTACAGTATTTATGGATTACATGAGTACTATTGCTATAGGATGGCAATGGTTAAAAATGGCGACAGTTGCCAAGACAGCCTTGGTAACTGGAAACATGAAAAGAAGTGAAGGTTTCTATGAGAATAAAATTCACACGATGCGTTTTTTCTTTAAATACGAGCTGCCAAAAATATATAGCTTAGCTGAAACTCTTAAGCACCCAGAATCATTAACTATATTAGAAGAAAATAAAACAGTGTTAGCATAATTTTTAAATATTTGAAATGATTGAACAAGCAATAGAGAAATTTAGTGAAGCAGCCGGGAATGCTGCCCCAATTGGAGCTACTATCAAATTTATGTTGGATGGTGAAGCAATTTTTATAGATGGAACTGGTGATGCAAATGTCGTCACAGGAGAGGATAAGGATGCTGATTGTACGATATCGATGAGCATGGAAGACTTAGTAAAACTGAGAAATGGAGAGCTAAACCCTATGATGGCAGTAATGGGAGGAAAAATTAAGATCAAAGGGGACATGGGCTTAGCGATGAAGCTTCAAACTCTTCTGGGGTAGAACAAAGAATAGTACATTATTGAGAAAGAATTAGGAGCTGCGAGAGATTGCGGCTTTTTTTTTGTCTCTCTTGAAGAATTGTTTCGAAAGACAAAGGGTGCCAAATCGTCCACTGTCTTGTCGACCTTGTGGAGACGACTTCAAAACTTGGAAGTTAGTAGTTGGTTAAGTTGAAGTTTTCTGCGCTTCACTTTGTTGCGGTCGAAAAGACAGAAGTTGAGGATTCTATTACTACCACTTGTTTTGTCGACCTTGTGGAGACAACTTCAAAACTAGGAAGGTAGTGGTTGGTTAAGTTGAAGTTTTCTCCGCTTCACTTCGTTGCGGTCGAAAAGACAAAGGATTTAGGTTTCTTTCAGTGCCACTTGTTTTGTCGACCTTTTGGAGACGACTTCCAAATTAGAAAAGACAGTGGTTGTTTAGGTTGAAGTTTTCTCCGCTTCACTTTGTTACGGTCGAAAGGACAAAATAGTCTAGGTTTCTTTCGGTGCCACTTGTTTTGTCGACCTTGTGGAGACGACTTCAAAACTAGGAAGGTAGTAGTTGGTTAAGTTGTAGTTTTCTTCGCTGCACTTCGTTACGGTCGAAAAGACAGAAGTTGAGGATTCTATTACTACCACTTGTCTTGTCGACCTTGTGGAGACAACTTCAAAACTAGAAAGGTAGATTTTGCTTCACTATATTTTGGTCGAGAAGTCAAGAAAATAGTTTTAGACTATTCTTCTACATGAATAAACTCAGGATTTAGGGATAGCAGTTTAGGGTTTGTGCTTTTGATGAGAGTATTTTTCTTTGATCTATTCCATTTTTTTAGCTGTTTTTCTCTTGCAATAGCATCATTCACATATTGGTAGATTTCGTAATAGACCAATTCATAACAGTAGTACCTGCCTGAAAAGTATTTTACATTTCCTCTGTTTTCAAAATGTTCTTTTAACCTTCTGGAAAGATTTTTTGTAACACCTATGTACAGAGTAGTTCTAGCTGGATTGGAAAGTATATAGGTATAGTAGGTATGGTCCTTTTTCATTTTTAAAGCTATTATCTCTGCTAAGTTAATGAAGACTTATATGAAAAGGTTATGTATACTGTTTGTCTTGTCGACTTGTGGAGACAACTTCCAAAAAAAATGAGTAGACAGTGGTTGGTTAGGTTGAAGTTTTCTCCGCTTCACTTTGTTGCGGTCGAAAGGACAAAAAGTCTTGGTTTCTTTCAGTATCACTTGTCTTGTCGACCTTGTGGAGACGACTTCCAAAGTAGAAAAGACAGTGATTGTTTAGGTTTCTCCGCTTCACTTTGTTACGGTCGAAAAGACAGAAGTTGAGGATTCTATTACTACCACTTGTCTTGTCGACCTTGTGGAGACAACTTCCAAACTAGGAAGGTAGTGGTTGGTTAAGTTGAAGTTTTCTCCGCTTCACTTTGTTACGGTAGAAAAGACAAAAGTCTTGGTTTCTTACAGTGCAACTTGTCTTGTCGACCTTGTGGAGACAACTTCCAAACTAGGAGGTAGTGATTGGTTAGGTTGAAGTTTTCTCCGCTTCAGTTCGTTGCGGTCGAAAGGATAAAGGATTTAGGTTTCTTTCAGTGCCACTTGTCTTGTCGACCTTGTGGAGACAACTTCAAAACTAGGAAGGTAGTGGTTGGTTAAGTTGAAGTTTTCTCCGCTTCACTTCGTTGCGGTGAAAGGACAAAAAGTCTTGGTTTATTTCAGTGCCACTTGTTTTGTCGACCTTTTGGAGACGACTTCCAAATTAGAAAAGACAGTGATTGTTTAGGTTGAAGTTTTCTCCGCTTCACTTCGTTACGGTCGAAAGGACAAAGGGTTCCAAAAATTCGCCCACTCTTTTTATCGACCTTGTGGAGACAACTTCAAAAAAAATTGAAAAGACAATGATTGGTTAGGTTGAAGTTTTTTCTGCTTCACTTCGTTTTGGTCGAAAAGACAAAGGGTTCTATTTACGCTTCAGTTTGTTTTGATACTAAAGACAAAGTATGAAGGCTTTCCTAATCCTTCAGCGTATAGCTGGTAGAGATTGTGGCTGTCTTTTCTAGGATCTTGGCTACAGAACAATACTTTTCGATAGAGATATCTATGGCCTTTTTTAGTTTGTCTTCTTTCATTGAGCCCCACATGTGAAAATGGAGATGTATAGTCTTGTATTGAGTGGCGTCTCCTACCTTGACCCGTTCAGCCTCTACTTCGATTTTGATATCACGGATCTCTTGTTTCATTTTCTTTAGAATAAGAACAACATCTATAGCACTACATCCAGCTATGCCCATCAGTAAAGTCTCCATAGGTCTGACGCCATTTCCTTTGCCACCTATAGCAGCTGATCCATCTAGCAGTATAGAATTTTCTGTTTCATTAGTTGCGACGAAGTTAACGTGGTCATCTATTCTACTGAGTCTTATTAAAGTCGTATTATCTGACATGGGACGAAATTATTTAGAAAATTTATACGGCCACTCTCTGGGATAATTCTCATAGATGCCGTTAAGATAAATTTGGCTTTCGGCAGCTTCAAGGAGTTTTTTAAACTCCTTGAGATCAGAAACTGGTTGATTATTGATACTAGTGATGATATATCCTGGATCCATATTGACAGAAGCAATTTTACTGTCCTTATAGATACTTACTACCATGACACCTTCTGTAGCATTGAGTTCTTTTTCGGCAGAGTCTAGGTCTCTCAGTTCGAAGCCTAGATCTGTGAATATTTTGTCTTTCCTGACTGCTATATAGTCTGTAGTATTTAGCTGGTTTCTAAGCGTAGCTGAAGTAGTCCTCACACTTCCCTTTCTTATGTAGCTTATCGTGACAGAATCCCCAGGTCTATATTGTGCGATAATTTCTAAGAAGGTAGGTTTACTCGGAGTAGGCTTTCCATCTAGGGCTATGATGACATCTTCATATAGTAAGCCTGCTTCGCTAGCAGCTCCATCTTTTTCCACCATATCTATAAATAGACCTTCTATCTTTTCTAAGCCTAAAGCCTCTGCTCTTTTTTCATTGACATTCAGTCCTGAAATGCCTAGCCAAGCTCTTTGCACTGCTCCATATTCTCTTATGTCTGTAATGACTTTCTGGACCATATTACTAGGTACGGCAAATGAGAATCCTTCGTATTTTCCAGAATAGGTAAGTATGGCAGTATTGATGCCTACTACTTCACCCACAGTGTTTATAAGGGCACCACCACTATTTCCTGGATTGATTGCTGCATCTGTCTGTATAAACGATTCTATGCCTGGCCGCTTAAAGATATCTATGCTTCTAGCCTTAGCACTAACAATGCCTGCTGTTACACTAGAGCTTAGTTTAAACGGATTGCCTATAGCTAGCACCCATTCACCTATCTGTAAATCATCTGAATCGCCAAATTGTAAATAGGATAGAGCTGAGGCATCTATTTTGATAACAGCGATATCAGTAGGTCTATCATATCCGATAAGTTCTGCTTTGAATTCTCTCCTATCCTCCAGTGTAATATTGATATCATCAGCATTTTCTACCACATGGTAGTTAGTGACTATAAAGCCATTAGCAGAAATAATAACCCCTGAACCATTTGATTTGGAATACTGATCCTTACGGAATACTTCTTTTTTGACTTGAACTGCCTCAAGTCCTACGACACTGTTTTTGGCTTTGTTGGCAGGTTCTATAAAACTAAGCTCTCCTATAGCAGAAGATCTTTCTAAGGCTGATGGAGAATTGTTATTTCTTTCTGAGACCAGCTGCGCATAATTCTCTTCCATTGTATCAATACTATCATTGCGGAAATAATCATACACTAATATGCTCAGAGCAGAACAACAAAGGGCTATGATTATCGTATTAATACTTTTTGTCATATGACAAAGTTAAGGAGTTTCATTGGCTAAACCCAAATCAACTATCTTGGGATCTTGTTAATTTAAAGGTAAATATCCGTTAGGAGTTACCTGTCATATAACGTTAAAAAGTGAAAATAGATTTTAGTAAGTACCACGGAGCAGGAAATGACTTTGTCATGATAGATGGCTTCCTCTATCCCAAACTCAGTCATAACTTGACCACAGATCAAGTTGCTTTTCTTTGTAATAGACATTTTGGAATAGGAGCTGATGGGCTTATTATTCTCAGTAGGCATGAAGAGTATGACTTTGAAATGATCTATTATAACTCCGATGGTAAGCTGTCATCTATGTGTGGAAATGGGGGACGATGCATATTGAAATATGCCAAACAACTGGGCTACATTCAGGATAAGGCCTCCTTTCTTGCAGTGGATGGCCCACATCTAGGGTCTGTAGGGAATCAGATTTCTCTAAAAATGAGTTCTGTAGAAACTATAGAAAAACTAGATGACAACACTTTCTATTTGGATACTGGCTCTCCTCATTATGTTCAGTTCCGGAAGGACATCAGTACTATCGATATACTCAGAGAGGCGAGAGTAATTAGATATAATGCTCGTTTTGAGGCAAAGGGTACTAACGTTAATTTTGTGGAGGTACTTGACGATGGCTCGTTGTCTCTCAGGACTTATGAAAGAGGAGTAGAGGATGAAACCCTTGCTTGTGGGACCGGAGTAGTAGCAAGTGCTTTAGCGCATTCTTACCGATCTGGTGATGAAGGACTAAGATCCGAAAGAGTACATGCTGTGGGGGGAGATATGCAGGTCAATTTCTCATGCGACGGATCTATATATGAAGATATCTGGCTTATAGGTCCAGCTCAGGAGGTTTTCAAAGGAGAAATATATCTCTAGGTATTTTATCACTTTCACAGAACTTAGTTTCCTAAAGTCATCTCGAGATTGGTCTTAGCGGTATTGAGTTCAGAAAGGGCATGAAAATCACCTAACTCTTTAGCTAGGTTTATACCTTCTTTATACGTCCTTAAGGCAAGTATTTCTTCTTGTATTCTTTCATACAGTTTACCAAGATGATAATACAAACCTATATACTTTGAGTCAATCTCCTTCAACTTAGTGTAATGCAAAAGTGCTTGATCTATCTGACCAATGTTCTCATATTCTTTTGCTAAGGCAAACAGCAAAAAGCTGTCATTTGGACTGCTTTTGAGGAAATCGAGTAATTTATCAAGTCTCTCACTGCTCATATACTAGGTTTGTGAGCTATGAACGTATATAAAATAATCTATATTTGCTTCACTTTGGTGCAAAATACCCTTTTGGTAACTAAGCTTTAGTCATTGTTCTGAGTCCTAAGAAAATCTGATAGGGCTACATAGTAGGTAAATGAAGAAAATAGATCTTGAAATAGTCGCTCTTTCTCACAGCGTCACACAGTCTCATAATTACGCAGTTGTCTTGGGAGAATTATCAGGCAATAGAAGGTTGCCTATAGTTATAGGAGGTTTTGAAGCGCAAGCAATAGCAGTTGCCATGGAGAGAATGATTCCTAATAGACCATTGACTCATGATTTGTTTAAAAACACCTTGGATACCTTTGATGTCGAATTAAAGGAAGTGATTATCAATAATCTGTTAGATGGAATATTCTATGCTCAGTTAGTCTGTACGCGAGATAACCAAGAGTTTGTCATAGATTCTAGAACTTCTGATGCTATAGCAATGGCCGTGAGGTTTAAGAGCCCTATATACACTTTTGATTTTATCATGGAACAGGCAGGTGTCGTACTAGAAGATTCTGAAACAGAAGGGAAGTCTAATATTCTATCTGATGAGGTCAAGCCTGACTCTTTTGAACAATATTCGACCAAGGCATTAAAGCAGATGCTAGATGATGTCTTAGAAAACGAAGATTACGAACGAGCAGCAAAAATCAGAGACGAAATCAATAACAGAGAGTCAGAAGACAACTCAAAAACCTAGTTGAGGCAAAACCTCCCATAACGCCTCCATCATTTCTTCTGTAAAATCCATATGTGTAACGAAGCGAACTTGTTGTTCTCCGAAGGCTGAGGCATTGATGCCATTTTTTTGAAGTAATTGAACAAAGTCTGAAGCCAATCCCTCTTTCAGGCTGAAAATTATAATGTTGGTTTTGATCGGATTAACATCTGCTATATAGGGGAGACTTTTTAGAAACTGCCCTATTTTTCTAGCATTATCATTATCCACTTTCAGTCTTTCAATGTTATGATCTAAAGCGTAAATACAGCCTGCAGCTAAGATTCCCGCTTGTCTCATCCCTCCACCCATTACTTTTCTAAATCTTTGGGCTTTGGTAATCAGGCTCTTATTACTAATGAGTACAGATCCTACTGGAGCGCCCAGGCCCTTAGAGAGACAAATGGATACACTATCAAAAAGCTTACCCACTTCCTCTGTGGTATCACCCGTTTCTACAAGTACATTGAATAATCTTGCCCCATCTAAATGCAATCTTAGCTCATGCTTTTTGCAGCAATCAGAAATCGCTTTGAGCTCGTCTAGTGTATAGTAATTCCCGCCTCCTTTATTCGTACTGTTTTCAACGACGACTAGCTTTGATATAGGCAACCAATCATAGACAGGTTTGATATTTTTTTCGATCAGTTCTGGCGTTAATTTACCATATTCTCCATGTAGAAGGTTTACACTAATGGATGAGTTATAGGCATAGCCAGCAGACTCATATTGATAGACATGGGAAGTATATTCACATATCATTTCATCTAAGGGCTGTGTATGTATTTTTATGGCTATCTGATTTGTCATCGTACCAGAAGGGCAGAAAAGGGCCGCTTCATGCCCAAACATGTGTGCCAATCTCTCTTGTAACCTGTTAACTGTAGGATCTTGTCCGAAAACATCATCACCTACCAAGGCTTCAGCCATTGCTTTTCTCATGCCTTTTGTGGGCTTGGTTACCGTATCACTGATCAAGTCTATGTGCATGCTAAGAATAGTTATATTTGTTCCAAATCTAAGAGTTCTGAATGCCTTTTCAGAAAGAAATTTATAAGTCAGCTTTTTCAGTCGATAATGTCATTTTTGGCTTTGACGGTGATACGCTTAAGTTATTACTGATCAAAAGGAAGGAGAATCCATATGCTGGACAATGGGCTTTGCCTGGAGATATAGTCAAGCCGACTGAAAACCTAGTAGAGGCCTCTAAGCGGGTACTCTTACAATTGACTGGTGTAAGAGATATCTATTTAGAGCAGGTTCACACCTTCGGAGCAGTAGACAGGCACCCAAAGGGAAGGGTAATCACTATCGCCTATTATGCACTGATCAATATTGCTAAAGTTAAGATAGAAGCAGCCTCATTTGCTGAGCAGGTTGCATGGAAAGAAGTCAGATCATTGGATTCTCTTGCCTTTGACCACATACGGATAATGAACTACAGTCTGGCTAAGCTCCGTCAAGATTTGAAACTAAGACCCATAGGCTTTGAGCTATTAGCTGAAAAATTTACACTTACAGAACTTCAGCGTCTTTATGAAGTCGTGCTAGAACAAGACCTTGACAAGCGAAATTTCAGAAAGAAAATCTTGAGTATGGGCATTCTGAAAACCCTCCATGAGCTTCAGACTGGTGTTTCTCACAGGCCTGCTAAGCTATATTCCTTCGATGCAGAAAAGTATGAAGTGGTAAAAAGAGAAGGCTTTATCTTCGAAATCTAGGTGATTCTTCATTTCCTCCCATTTCCTTTGCTAAGTATCAGAACTAAACTGTCAAATAGGCTATCTTTGCTATGCTTATGAAGAATATCAGGAATTTTAGTGTGATAGCCCATATAGATCATGGTAAGAGTACCTTATCTGATAGAATGCTAGAGTATACCTCTACAGTATCAGAAAGGAATATGCAAGACCAGGCCTTGGATGATATGGATCTCGAAAGAGAAAGGGGTATCACCATAAAGAGTCATGCTATTCAACTAAATTATAAGCATACAGATGGAGAAGTATATATTCTTAATCTGATAGATACTCCTGGACACGTAGATTTTTCATACGAAGTCTCTAGGTCCATTGCAGCATGTGAAGGTGCGCTCTTGCTTGTGGATGCAAGTCAAGGTATACAAGCACAAACCATATCCAACCTATATCTAGCTCTAGAACATGATCTGGAAATCATCCCAGTTCTGAATAAGGTAGATATGGAAAGTGCGATGGTAGAAGAAGTATCAGATCAGATTATAGATTTGTTAGGTGTAGAGTTAGAAGATATCATACATGCGAGTGGGAAAACAGGTTTCGGTGTCGACAATGTCTTAAGCGCGATTGCAGAACGTATTCCTCCACCCAAAGGTGACGTCACCTTACCTTTGCAAGCCCTAATTTTTGATTCTTTGTTTAATTCTTTCAGAGGGGTAATCGCTTATTTTAAAATTGTAAATGGTACTCTAAATAAAGGAGATAAAGTACGCTTTGTCAATACAGGAAAAGAGTATGGTGCTGATGAGATAGGGATCTTGAAAATGGATATGGTCCCTAAGAAGCAGCTCAGCGCGGGTGATGTAGGTTATATCATTACGGGCATCAAAGAAAGTAAAGAGATTAAAGTAGGGGATACTATAACGACTGTAGCGCATCCTTGTGAGGAAGGAATCCAAGGCTTTGCTGAGGTGATGCCGATGGTATTTGCTGGTCTCTATCCGATAGATAACGATGATTTTGAAGACTTGAGAGATAGTCTAGAGAAACTTCAGTTGAATGATGCAGCCCTGGTCTATGAGCCAGAGTCTTCTGCAGCTTTAGGGTTTGGATTTAGAGTAGGTTTTTTGGGTATGTTACACCTTGAGATCGTGCAAGAAAGATTGAGTAGAGAGTTTGACCAAGAGGTGATTACGACCACTCCTAACGTTTCTTACTTTGCCTATACTAAGAAAGGTGAAAAACTTACCATCAATACCCCTAATGACCTACCTGATCCTACTTTTGTAGATAGGGTAGAGGAACCTTATATCAGAGCTCAGATAATAACTAAGCCCAGCTTCATAGGCTCAATAATGACGCTGTGTATGGACAAGAGAGGCACCTTGATGAAGCAACATTATCTTACTCAAGAAAGGATAGAGTTGACCTTTGAGTTACCGCTTGCTGAGATAGTCTTTGACTTTTATGATAAGCTGAAGTCCATCTCTAAAGGCTATGCTTCTTTTGATTATGCACCCATAGATTACAGACCTGCGGATCTTGTAAAATTAGATATCAAACTGAATGGTGATAATGTAGATGCTATGTCTGCCTTAGTGCATAGATCTAAGTCTGATCCTTTTGGACGCCGTATCTGCAAGAAACTTAAGGAGCTATTACCTAAGCAACAGTTTGTCATTGCTATACAAGCAGCTATAGGTCAGAAAGTAATAGCTAGAGAAACTATCAGCGCTATGCGAAAAGATGTAACGGCTAAGTGTTATGGTGGAGACATCACTCGTAAGCGTAAGCTGTTAGAAAAGCAAAAGAAAGGAAAGAAGAAGATGAGACAGATAGGTTCTGTGCAGGTTCCTCAGAAAGCCTTTTTAGAAGTACTCAAGATTAATGATTAACATCAGCAAGAGCTAGGAGAACTTCCGATCTTTAATTTTGCCTTAGGAATTTATAGTACATTCCTAAGCTAGCGTGCATCATACTAGTGTCATAGTATTTTCCTATTCTCCAAGGATTCACCATAGTGAGATGCATTCCAAATGTTTCATTTAGTTCTGTTCTAAGGGCAATTTTAGGATTCAATGGAGCTCCTTGTTGCATGAAATTCCCCACACTAATGCTAGTGTTTTCGAATGGACGATAACTTAGATAAGGCTCAGCAAAATAGAGTTGGTTGACCCCATTATTTTTGGCCCTTAATAGAACTCCCAAAGACAAAAAGTCATTGAGATCATAGTTCATTCCCACGAGAAAACTACTAAGTAGAGCACTGCTAAATGATTTGTTATTAGAATCTATTTCTAGCTTAGAGTATAGGGTATCTTCTACTGAGTAGGTCTCGCCAGAAACATAGGATTTTCTGATGTCTATACCGCCAAACTCTTCATAGGACTGCTCTTCTAAGACTTGTGTTTTGTTCGTCCATTTTATGTAGCCTAAATCTTCTACTCTTCCAAATATTCTCAAGTTGTCCATCGGCTGAAAACTCAGTTGAGCAGAAATGCCAAAGCCCAAGTTGTTAAATGAGCCAGCTGCTGTCAATGCATTTTCGTCAAGAAAAAAGTCGACGCTATCTATTTTGGAATAGTTTATTGCTCCACTGGATTCTACTAGGATATCTTTATCAAAACCGAATTCGAAAAAGTTCTCTTCAAAATCGATATTCATTGTGCTAGAATGGGTATTGAGATAAGCGCTTCCTGTATACACATTCGCTTGTACACCTACTTGTATTCTATCTAGCTGATATTCTGCACCTAAAGACCATTTATGAGTGGACTGGAATAAGGCCTGTGGGTTGATTTCTACATTGAGAAGATTACTATTGCCTTCTGTAGCAAGTTTAAATAGATGATGCGGGACGTGAAGTCTTGTATCAATATTCAGCTCATGAAAAAGTGAAAATCTTAATCGATTGAGATTGTAAGAGATGCAACCATAACTCACTTTTCCATTGAGCTGTAGGTCATAATCTTTCTCACTTTCTGTGGCTATCGTAAGATCTAAGGTTTTAGTTTCTTCTACATACACATCCCCATAGGTTAACTGAGGACTTATCATCGTTAGACTAAAATTGGGTAGTACATAAGTGACTCTCTTCGGACTCTTAGATCTGGGCTGATAAAATCTAGACTCTGTCACAAATCTCTGCTCATGAATTAATTGTGACTCATGATAAGAGGACATGAATTGTCCCACGGCAGTAGAACAATAACTAGCAAGTATGCTTAAGAGCAGTAGCGTTTTGAGACTGTTCATAGGTTATCTTAAGACTGCTCCTAATTTGATATCTATACCATGATGGTCATAGACCCATACATATTCATCATCAAATCCTTCTTTTGTGGTAATAAGTACTTTCACTAGGACCTTACTAGCTATCGGCAACTGTGCTATATTTTCTTCAGAAATCGGGATGCTGGATATTTCTGGTTCTAAGTCAGCTACCGTAAGCGCTTGGTCAGTATTAGCAGCAACACTTAC
This sequence comes from uncultured Saprospiraceae bacterium, assembly GCA_938002665.1. Classification (GTDB taxonomy): domain Bacteria; phylum Bacteroidota; class Bacteroidia; order Chitinophagales; family Saprospiraceae; genus RFSX01. Next base: position 80,478 of record CALLAE010000012.1, read on the forward strand.
CCATTCACTAGGATCTACTAGTGTAAATAATTTCTCACCCTGCTCATTTAGAAAATCTAGATTTACTCCCACTCCGATTGGGAACGCATTGATAAGGCTTATTTTCAGCTCTCCTGTTCCCTCTATGTTATCATAGGTAATCTCTTCAAAGTCTACTGTATCTTGAAGGATAAGATCGTTTGCTCTTAGATAGAGAGGAAGTTCTACTACTGCATTGACAGTTATATTACTTTCATCTGTGTAGAAACCTAGCTCTTGGCTAGGACCACTACTAATTGTTAGATCCAGATCATATTCTATTCCGCTAGGTTTCTTGTCAAACAAGTCTACCACATTGCTGTTGTCGCTATTGATTTCCACTGAGGTAGCTTTGCTCTCACCGATCTGGCTTAATGAGGGGTAATCAAAAGTGACTCCATCATTGAGCAGGTCGCTTTCCAGCTGGAAAGTCTGATTGTCTATAGTTGTGATGTTAGCATAGTTGAGCTTTAGCTCTGCTGGAATACCTATGCTATTCTCAATATCAAAAACCAGCTTAGGATCTGATAAATTAAGTCCTCCACTTACCCAGCTATCAAAAAATGATATATCTATAAGGTCTTCTGTAGTCGGTAAAATAGCGTCCTCAAAAATCCCTTCTAGATACGAAAATTGTAATCTGTCAAAATTGATTGTTAGATCTGAAATGTTGACAGATGGGTTGCTTGCAGTAGAGGCTTGGTAGCTGATCGTCAGACTCCTATCACTATCCAGATTCATTTCTGAAAGGTCTATTTGAGGTGACTGGAAATTTTGTCCAGAGTTCAGTATATAGGTTTCTGAAAAGCTAGTTCCCGCTTTTGATATTTCGGGGATATTCAATGTGATATTAAGTGTCTCATTAGTAGGATTGTTTATATCAAATGAGATATGAGCATCCTTAAAAACCGCAGATCTGATATCAATAGCATGAAAGGGTAGTGTAAATTCTTGAGGATTGGCTACGACGGCAAGCTTTTGATTTTCTTCAGCGGGAAAGACTTCTCTTATAGGTATAGGGTCTATCTCATTAGAATACCTCAAGGTGACACGTCCTTCGCTATCAGATATAACATCAGTATTGTTTTTTTGGTTAACTCCCAAATCTGCTATGTAGAAAGTGGAATTGACTAAGGGAACACCTATTTCTGGGTCTCCAAAGTCCACATTTTCGATGTCAAAAGGATCTACTTTATCACAGGAAATTAGAAGCGTGAGGACAAGCAGCGACATGAGTCGTTGGAAGTAAGTCATAGCGGAAGTTGTTGTTTTAAGAAATGTTTCTCATCTAAATCTATCCCAAAAGTGGCTCTAACGTTGCATTTAGGACTATAAAATTTCAGATTATGTCGTGATTGACATATTATTTAACGTTTAAGACCATTAATACAGTATATCTGTTAATGTCTTGATGCTTAGAAAAGTAATTATTGTGGTGTTGGAGATAAGCCTACCGATACCAGTAAGTGGTTTCAAAGGGTAATGGAAGTTAGTCTTATTGAATCAGCTCAAAGGTGTAGCTGACTCTCTTAAACATAGGATAACCAGACTTTGGATCTAAGTTTTCTAGATTGATATCTATTTCGACGGTTTCTGATTTATCTTTTTGAGTACTGTCAAAGATGGCTGAAACAAAACCTCGTTCTCCAGGCTTGATTGCCTTTCTTGGCCAATCCAGTGTGGTACATTCACAGCCAGAGACGATTTCTATTTTTAGATCTTCTGTCCCTGTATTGGTAAAATGGAATTCCATTTCCTTTTTGTCACCTTTCACTACTTGACCTATATCGACATGTGGTCGGTCAAAGGTCATGGCAGCTCCTTCTGTTACAACTTGCTTATCTTGGGCAATAGCTTGAGTCATACAACCAGCTAAGAACAATATACATAAGATGAATCTAAAAGCTTTCATATAACAAAGGTCTTAATAAGGCAGCTTTGTTTGACCTAATGAAAAGTTAATATTTTGTCAGTATCTTCTAAAAATAATTAGTCTAGTTATTTAATTCATCAAACATATTAGCCAAAGGATCACTAAAATTGAGGCTCCTATCTAATTGGTCCTTACTTATGGCTTCTGTTTCTGCAAGACCATGAAGAACAAATTCCTTAAATAAATGTCTGTCCTCTGTGTTAGGCTTAAGACCATCAATAATTTTGTCTAAGCCAGTCACATTGTCTAGAATAGCTTCGTAATCTTTCTGATTAGCTCCATTGAGAATATTCACTTCATTACCTACTGAGAACCAGGTGCGAATAGGACCATACGGATCTTTCTCATTCTTTTTAGCACTGCGGTCTGGATGTTCGAAAAACTCCAAGAAAAGTTCTTTTATAGCCTTACTCATTAGGAGGAGTGCGACACCATAAGGGCCTTCTTGTTCTCCTTCATATACGAGCTCTACCTTACCAGTGATAGAAGGTATGATTCCGACGAGATCGGCTATTCTCACTGTCCCTGATTTTTCTTTGTTTTTGAGCATTCTATGCTCTACAGTACTGTATAGATTTTCTAGAGCGGAGATACTCAGTCTTGCTGATACACCACTTTTCTCATCCACTAGCTCACTATCTCTCGCTTCAAAAACTATCTTCTCTAGTAGGTCTCTGATAACTTCTGGAATTCTAATGCTATCCTTTATGTCAGGAGCAATAATGGCCTCTTGTTCAGTGATGTGCTTAGCTATCTCTATCGTTTTGGGATAATGTGTCAGTATCTGGCTTTCTATCCTGTCTTTGAGAGGGGTGATGATACTTCCTCTATTAGTGTAGTCTTCTGGATTAGCAGTAAAAACAAAAAGGATATCTAATGGCAACCTCAGTTTGAAGCCTCTGATTTGCATATCTCCTTCTTGTAGGATATTGAACAAAGCCACTTGGATTCTAGCTTGGAGATCTGGCAATTCATTCAGTACAAAGATGCATCTATGAGATCTGGGTATAAGTCCATAATGTATAACTCTAGGATCTGAATAGGGAAGCTTTAGGGTAGCAGCTTTTATAGGGTCTACATCACCTACTAGATCTGATATACTGACATCAGGGGTCGCTAACTTTTCTATATATCTATCTTCTGACTTCAGCCAAGTGATAGGTGTCTCATCACCATGCTCAGCAATGAGGTCTAGCGCACTAGTAGAAATTGGATTCAGTGGGTCATCATTTAGGTCAGCACCAGTTATCACAGGGATATAATCATCTAACAGCTTAGTTGTGAGTCTTGCAATTCTTGTTTTAGCCTGTCCTCTCAATCCTAGTAATAAAATATTATGCTTTGATAACAAGGCTCTTTCTAGATCAGGAATCACAGAATCTTCAAAACCTAAGATGCCTTCATAGCTATCATCTCCTTTGGCTAGACGTTCTTTAAGATTGGTTCTTATCTCATCTTTTATACTTCTGCTCTTGTATTTTGATGCCTTTAATTGTCCTAAGGTTTTTATTTTACTTATGTCCACTCCTGATTATTAGTTGATGATTTTATAATAACTGTTATCTTTTCTTGCGCTTATTGTCTTTGTAATCCATGAAGATAAATTCTCCCAATCCTTGCAAAGAGCTGTAGAATGCTTTCCCATTATTAGCCTTAGTAAATCTATCAACAAACTTAACCAACCATGGATCTCTGGCTATCATAAAGGTGGTGATAGGTATACCTAGTTTCTTTGCTTTTCGGGATAAGCCTAGAGTTCTATTCATTATCATTTTATCCAGACCAAAGGCATTCTTGTAGTACTTTTTTCCTTTTTTGATACAGGTGGGTTTACCGTCGGTGATCATCATGATCTGTTTGTTGGGATTCTTTCTGCGTCTCAATATATTCATAGCCAGCTCTAGTCCAGCCACTGTATTAGTATGATACGGACCTACTTCTAAGTAAGGAAGATCTTTTATTTCTATTTTCCACGCATCATTACCAAAGACAATAATGTCCAAACTATCTTTTGGGTATCGAGTTGTAATCATTTCAGCCAGCGCCATCGCAACTTTCTTAGCAGGAGTGATCCTATCCTCACCATACAGAATCATGGAATGAGATATATCTATCATGAGTACGGTACTGGTCTGAGACTGAAAGAAAGTCTCATGCACCTCTAGGTCATCTTGAGTCAGTTTGAATTCATCGAGACCATTATTGATTTGGGCATTTTTAAGAGATTCTGAAATAGATAGCTTGTCTAGTTTATCTCCGAACTCGTATGGTTTTAGCTCTGAAGTAAACTCGTCTCCCTGACCAGTAGATCTAGTATTGTGTTTCCCTTTTTTAGATTTCTTAAGTTGGTCAAAGATGTCATCTAGTGCATGCTTCCTGAGCGAAGCTTCCATTTTTTTGGTGGGATTCATACCTCCTAGACCTTTGCCATCCCCATCCTTTGAGATGTAACCTTTCTCTTTTAGCTCTTCTATAAAGTCTGCAATGCCATAGTCTGGATTAGTTAAGTCATGCTCTTTGTCTAGTTCAGTCAGCCATGAGAGGGCTTCAGATACATCTCCAGACGTATGTATGAGTAGTTCTTGGAATAGCTTCAATAAATCCTCAAAAAGAGAATTTCCTCCTTTACTCAGATACTTTCCAAATCTCCAACCTATCATAGACATATCTCAAAAATACATGAGTATAAATAAAAAAGAACCCTAAGCCATTAACACCTAGAGTTCTGATTATGTTTTGAGTGCAGCGTATTCTTATTTTAACTTGAACTCTCCTTTGCCTACTTCAAAGCCATGATTGTATACATGCACCTTATATATCCCACTCATGAGTTGGAAATTAGGTGTAAAGTCTAAACAAGTAGTACGGCCTTTGTTTTGGTAGTCTGTCGTGCCCGAGGTTGTATATTTTACCATCTTTCCATTTAGTTTTTCAGTCAGGGAACCCGAACCCGAGTCTTCTATGTATAAGACTTCGCCTATAGGATTAGTATAGGTCACATAGAACTCTTTTTCACCAGCAGGGGTTACGATATTAGTTTCCATAGTGAGGCAAGCTCTAAGCATATCTACTTTTTTAGCTCTTCCTTTTTCTTTTACAGAGCCATCATCCCTTACGTCATACCCTTTGACATCTATAGAGTTTATTTTAATAGCCTCAGCTATATCGACCTTTCCAATAAGCATGGTGTTAGATTCAGAAAGTTCTTCTGTCTGACTTACTAAGATTGTTTTTACAGAATCTAGATTTGAGATTCTTTTCTTATTGACTTCCACTTCTTGGGTAAGATTGGTGTTTTCCGATGTTAGTTTTGCGTTTTTGCCAGAAAGAACCTCATTTTCTTGCTTGAGTCTAGTTGCTTCTATGATGTATTGGTTAGCTAATTGGTCAAGTCTTTCCATTTCTTGCTTAGCCTTGCCTAGCTCTTTCTGAGTCCAGATGAGACCACTTATCTTTTTCTTCTGAGCTGCTAATTCGGTTTTTTGTGCATCTATTCTTGCATTCAGTTCTTCGTTGTCTCCTCTGAGTCCTTCTAACTCCTCCAACTTTGTTTGATAGTTGAAATCTAGTTCAGTATTTATTTTCTCTAAACTGAGAAACTCTGATTTCTGTGCTGATAAATCTGATTTCAACTTAGAAGAGGTCATCCACTGGTAGGCATTGAGGCCTAATAGGGCCAGGATTAGGATGATTCCGAAGATAGAACTTGAATTATTTTTGCTCATAGCAGTGATTTTCAAGTAAATATCAAGCTTATAAAGTAGATATAAAAGCGAGAAGCACTAATTTGGGTGGAATCAAGGAATAGTGAACTCAATTTTATAGTAGAATTCACCTAATGAAGAACAACAAGCAGAGATATGGCTAGTTATAAAAAGCGTATTGCCGACATTCTTTTTTTGGACATAGAGACAGCAGGAGGATCAGCAACATTTTCTGCACTCTCAGAAAACATGCAGGAGTTATGGAGCATAAAAGCTAAGCAGTTAAAGAGGGGAGAAGACCTATCTATCGAAGCAGTTGCTCAGTTATACTTAGACAAAGGAGCTATCTTCTCAGAGTTCTCAAAGGTAGTCTGTATATCTGTAGGTTATTTTGACTACAGAAAACAAAAGACTAAAAAATTTAGAGTCAAAAGTTTCTTTGGCAATAACGAAGAAGAAATACTCTCAAATTTCATCTCTTTGCTCAAAGCACATTTTGATAGACCTAACAAGCAAGCTATTGCAGGACATAACATAAAGGAATTTGATATTCCATTCTTGTGCAGGAGAATGATTATACATGGACTGAAAGTGCCTAAAATGCTGGACATCAAAGGCAAGAAACCTTGGCAGGTCGATCACTTATTAGATACGCTGGTCCTTTGGCGTTTTGGAGATTACAAAAACTATACTTCCCTTAAATTGCTGGCTGCTGTATTAGGTATCCCTTCTCCCAAGAATGACATAGATGGTAGTCAGATACACGATACATACTGGAATAAAAATGACCTTAGGCGAATCTGTGAATACTGTGAAAGAGACGTGCTGACTACGGCAAAAGTATTTTTGCGTATTCACAATAAACAAATCCCAGAGAATCTAGAAGTTATCTCAAAGACTAGATTCTAGCTCCAGCTAAACATATTAGGAATTGTAGCTATATAGCCAAGGAATTATAATACTTTTGCTGCATAAAATTACACATGTCTCACCTCATAGCTCCTTCTATCCTTGCAGCTGATTATGGACACCTGAATAAGGACTTTGATATGCTGAATACCAGTCAAGCAGACTGGGTCCATGTGGATATAATGGATGGTGTATTTGTCCCTAATATCTCCTTTGGACAGATGTTAGTTAAGCCCATGAAGGCAGCCTCAAAGCTTCCACTAGATGTGCATCTTATGATAGTGGAGCCTGAAAAGTATGTGGACTCATTTGTTGAAGCAGGTGCAGAGGTGGTAACGTTTCATCTTGAAGCAACTAATCATGCGCACAGGCTAATCAGTCATATACAGAGTCAAGGTGTGAAGGCTGGTGTTGCCATTAATCCTCAGACTTCTGTTGATAATTTAGACGATATTTTAGAAGGTCTAGATTTAGTATGTCTTATGTCTGTCAATCCCGGTTTTGGAGGTCAAAAGTTTATCTATCGAACCTTGCACAAGATCAGGACTCTCAAGCGTAAAATAATGGAGAGGAATCTCGATACACTGATAGAAATAGATGGCGGTGTGGGCTTACAAAATGCAGAAGCAATTTTAAAAGCAGGAGCAGATGTCCTGGTTGCGGGAAGTAGTGTATTTAAGTCTGATAACCCTACCCAGACTATTCAAAGATTAAAGGAAATCGAAATTGGAAATTTTGATATTTAGACTCAAACAGTTTTTTCTTGTCTTTACCCTCATAATAGTCTCAGCTCTTTTTGCTGATACTCTTAAGGGTCAGCAGACAGCTACTATATTTGGGGTGGTAACTGATCTTGATACCAAGGAGCCAGTAGAATTTGCTACCGTATATATCAAAGGCACAAATAACACCTCCGAGACCGATTCCTATGGAGAGTACACTATAACTATACCTTCAGAGGAAGTTGCCACCTTAGTGGTTACTAGAATAGGTTACAAAGAAGCAGAATATAGAGTAAAAAAGCAGAGCACAGGAGCTAAGCGCAATATCAATATAAAGCTGGTCCCTGAGGTGTCAGACTTAAACATAGTGATCCGTGAAAGTAAGATAGAGGACGTGGGCATGGTGAGAGAAGAGGTCACTGAGTTTAAAAAGCTACCTACGGCAAGTGGAAACTTTGAAAGTATTCTTCCTCACATAGCTTTAGGTGCTTCTGGTGGTACAGGAGGAGAGCTCAGCTCGCAGTATAATGTAAGAGGAGGTAACTATGACGAAAACCTCGTGTATGTCAATGATTTTGAAATCTTTCGTCCACAACTCATAAGGTCTAATCAGCAAGAAGGATTGTCCTTTCCCAATATAGATTTGATAAGAGATGTTTCTTTTTCTTCAGGTGGCTTTGAAGCTCGTTATGGGGATAAGCTATCTTCAGTACTCGACATCAGGTATAAGAGACCTGAAGATTTTGGGGCCTCGTTTTCTGCAAGCTTCCTAGGTGCCTCAGCGCATATAGAAGGCAGTAAGAAACTGGGTGCTAATGCTTATAACAAATTGAGATATCTCATCGGAGCCAGATATAAAACGACCCAGCATCTGCTCGGTTCACTAGATGTCGCAGGAGAGTATGCACCGCAGTTCGGAGATATACAGTCCATGATTACCTATGATATTACTAAGGATCTTCAGTTAGGTGTCCTAGGGAATTATAATCGAAGTCTCTACAATTTCATACCCCAAGAGCGAGTAACCGCTACTGGACAGTTTACACAGATAGTTCAACTGAGTAGTGTCTTTGAAGGTCAGGAAGAAGATGGTTTTCAAAATGCGATGGGTGGAGTTTCTCTTACTTACTTACCGGAGAGAGATAAGAATCCACTTTACATAAAATTACTTGCCTCTTATTATGATAATTATGAATCGGAGAATTTTGATATTCTTGGATTCTATAGGTTGAGTCAAGTCGAGTTTGACCTTGAGAGTGAAGATTCGGAACTTAATGAAGTAGGGGTGCTTGGCGTCGGCACTCAACATGTCAATGCCAGAAACAGACTTGCTAATACCATCGCCAATGCTGAAATGAAAGGTGGGATAGAGTTACAAGGAGATAGTGATAACCAGAATAATTTTATTCAGTGGGGACTCAAGTATCAGGCAGAAGACATCTCTGATAGATTGAGCGAGTGGGAGCGGATAGATTCTGCTGGGTATTCTTTACCTTATAATGAAGAGGCAGTAGAGCTGAGCGAAGTGATAAAATCAGAGAATGACATAAACAGTTACAGACTGCAAGGCTATGTCCAAAATAGCTTTAGTTTGCTCAGCCCTGATCGTTATGAACTTAAGCTAACAGGAGGCGTCAGATTACATCACTGGAGTTATAATGGTGAAACTAATGTGAGCCCACGCGTCCAGCTCTTCTACCAGCCACTTAACTGGCAGAAAGATGTGACTTTCAAATTGTCTGGTGGCCTTTATTATCAGTCACCCTTTTATAGAGAGATCAGAAGACCGAATGGTATCATCAATCCTGACATACAGTCTCAGAAATCTCTGCATCTAGTCGCCGGCATGAGTTATGATTTTCTGTGGAAGAAAGTTAGTCGTTCTAAGTTCAGATTAATTACTGAGCTATATTACAAGAAGTTAGATAACCTTATTTCTTATGAAATAGATAATGTAAGAATTCGCTACTCTGGGGAAAATGATTCTGATGGTTATGTAGCAGGCTTAGATTTAAGAATCAATGGAGAGTTTGTTCCAGGTGCTGAATCATGGGTTAATCTTTCATTTCTTCAAGCCAAGGAACGTATTAAAGGCATAGAGCACAAGAAATTTTTTGCAGGCGATACTGTGGCTTCTATACAGAACTATGTCCCTAGACCGACAGATCAACTTTTTAATATTTCAATATTTTTTCAGGATTACCTACCTAAAAATGAGAATTTCAAAATGAACCTCAATCTGACTTTTGGTTCAGGTTTGCCTTTTGGAGTGAAAGGGAATAATAGGGAGTTTAGAAATATTTTCAGGTTTAAGGCTTATCAGAGGGTGGATATAGGATTTGCCTATCAGTTATGGCATGAATCTAAAAGAGCCAATAGACCTAATCATCTTTTGCGAGGATTTTCTAATGCCTGGCTTTCTTTTGAAGTATTTAATCTGATGGACATATTAAATGTAGGCTCTAATGTATGGATAAAGACGGTGGGTAAGCAACAGTACTCTATTCCTAACTATTTGACTTCTAGAAGATTAAACCTGAAATTGAAAGTAGAGATATAGTAGATTCTGCTTTTGTAATCTCCTTTCTGACTGTTCTGGATATTTTTTCTCCATGTATTGCAGCGTTTACTGAGTAACTAGCTTTATACTTATAACGGATATAATCCATTTATAAAGCTAACTATCGAAAATGCGCTTACTTTTTATTTCAGCACTCTTACTTCTATTTAGCTCTTGCTATAAAGACGTGGATAACACGACACAGATAGAAGTCATCACAGAGCAACCTAGAATAGATATGGAAACTGGCCTGACAGGTCATGTAGATGAAGGTACGGACTTGCCTATGTCTGACTATTCTTTACAAATCAATGATGAACTCTACGATGTACCTGAAAGTCACTTTTACTTTCACATTAATGACTTAGATAAGGAAGGACAATTAGTAGAGGTCATAAAGGATGGTGAGATAGTCAGTGTCGCTTATACCTACCTTGTAGAAAATGATATCAATAGATTAGAACTGGCAGCTTTTCCTGATGCAGTGGAAGCGACGACGGATGGCGTGATAGCAATAAAAGATGGTATTTCTATGAATGTCAGTTTGACTGATCTAGTAGATGGGTCAGGATCTGAGGTCAGTGAGGACGTTAGCTCTAGCCTAGTTGTCTTAGAAGACAAAGAGCTACTGAATCAATTTGGTTCCTCTGCCTATACGAAGGAAGGTGCGCTTTTATCCATTAATCCTGCGTTAGGATTCACTGTTGGTTTTCGTAGTGCTTCGGAATCTCTGAGTTTGACGGCGGGATCAACAATCTCCTTCAATATTTCAACTTTTGAGGGACAGCAATTGTATGCTTTTCATAGAGAGTTTGGGTATTGGCTTGAGTTAGGGACTATAGGAGAAGTAGAAATCACAACGGATCAGCATGGCTACTACCTCATAGGAGAATCTGATCCGGGCATCTATTCAGAAGGGACTATCAAGAATGATGATAAAGTTGTTTCCTTTATCAATGGATCTCATGATCTAGGAGATCAATCATTTTCTTTTTTATCTACAGAAAATGGCAGGTGGGCTCATGTGCTACCGGAGGCAAGAGCCTTAGAGACTAATTTGTATGATCCGTGCAAAAATTTATTGGCTTCAAATGAGTTAATAGTATCAGAAACAAGTCAAGTTAACCATGAGAGTAACCTACCTGATAAACAGTTATTCAATATCTCAGCTGAAATAATTGATTGTGATGGGAATAATTTTGAGAACCCATCTATCTCTATAAATAGTCATGAATCATCTGAAGAAGTCTATGTCTTCTCGGGTTCTTCCACTGAAAGACAGATTGCTATCTGTAATCCAGAATTTAATATTGCAGGTTATGACTTAGATAACTCTGATAAAGGACCTCAGATTCCTTGGGCATTAGACAAAGACGATCAGCTTAAATATCTCAGCAATTGTAAATCACAAGAAGATGGATATACTTATGTGAAGATTAACGGAGAGGTCCATGTTTATCCCCATTTTAATTATTTGACTATAGAAGATGAGACCCGTTTTTTTACATCTAATTCTACTTTCGAAATAAGAATAAAGGGGGATGCAAAGGACTTTTATAGTAATGATGAAGTAAACATTGCTATCAATGATCCTTCGATAGGGAATGATGGATATTTTATTTCTTGCTTAAATTCTGAGAACGGCTGTGGCATAGATGATCTAAGAATCACCCATATCAACGAAAGTGGTGAAGGCTGGATCAGAGCTTCATTTAGAGGAACTCTATGGATGAGAACCATACAAAATCCTACTGCAGGTAATTATTCAATAGAAGGAGTGATCCTGATAAAACAATAAGAAAAATAAGATTGTAGATGAATTCATTGCAATCATCTATCTAAGGCTAAAAGTGTGACTGAACTTCAAATTATACAGGGATGTAAGAAGATGGACCGTAAGGCTTATAAGGCCTTTGTGGATACCTACTCCAAGTATATATATGCTATTTGTTTTAGGTATATGGGAGATTCGGAATTAGCAAAAGATGCCTTACAAGAAGCGTTGATTCAGATTATCAATAATATAGATAAATATGAAGAGCGCGGCTTGTTTAAGTCATGGATAGGATCTGTAACTGTCAAGAAATGTTTGGACGGTTTGAGAAAAGAAAAAAGACACAAGTATGCTTCTATGGAAAATATAGTAGAGCCAAGTGTAGATGAGATGAGTAGTATGAGACTAGAGCATGATGATGTGGTACAGTTTATAAAAACCATTCCAGAGAATTATAGAATAGCTATAAATCTCTTTTTGGTAGAAGGGTATTCTCACAAGGAGATATCAGAAAAAATGAATATAACAGAAAGTAGTTCCCGATCACTGGTTTCCAGAGGAAGGAAAATGATTGCAACAGCTTTTGCAAATAAGAATAACTACACTGCTTCCCAAATGGTCAGCACTGTAGAACAACAAACTAATTCTATAAAGAAGCTGAAAATTATTTAATAAGCTGCTTTTATAAATATCAAGTGATATGACAAATTTTAATTCAAAAGAAGAAGCTTTCAAAGAAGTATTGAGTGATCTGGATTTCAATCTTGATACTGATGCTATTTGGAATTCTGTTGAAGATAAGCTACCAAGAAAAAAGGATGAGCCTAAGTTGCCTTTCATGATATGGGGGTTGTCATTCCTAGTAGTGGGTATGGTCAGTCTGTTACTATTTTATCCTGTAAATGATGAGGTAGATCAAATCACAACAACTGAGCTATCTGCTAATGATAGAATAGAATATTCTCTTCCAGGCACTAAAGCAATGTATGCAGCTATAGATAAGGTAGCAGAGCGAATGGATAATGTGCAAAAAGCTGAAATCAGTACTGTTACTCAGACTAATTCGAACAAAGATAAAACACATCAATCAAAGCCAACTTTAATTACCTCAACATCAATTTATGAGAATCTAGCTAATCAAAATACCTCAGTAAGATCTGAGCGCCTAAGTCCAACTTCCAAGATTACGGCACCAACTGATTACACCAAGTCTAGCATTCAGACTTCCAGTTCAGTACGAAATATGAAGAGACCTCTGCGACAAATGGCTTATTTGTCAAAGTTGTATGGTACTATTGAATCAGAGAAAGAAAGCCCAGCTATACAGATGCGAATTCTACCTGTAGCAACAGCACCTATCGATGTCTTAAGCAGTAAGGCTCAGTGGCTTCCATATTTTAGTCTTTCTACAGGTCCAAGTAAGAATTTGTCATCATTTTCAAACGCAGAAAATACATTCATAGATAATTATGAATCTGATCTATGGGGACTCAGTACTAATATGCAATATGGTATGGAGAATGGTAATTGGAATGTATATGCGGGCCTCACTCATTCTTATAATGCTAGTAGGTTCAGTAATCACGATATCAGTTCTGATTCTCAAGACAAGCCTATAGAGACGTTTCATATTTTAGGCTCTGGAGAGACAGAAAGCAGAGCTGGATTTTTTACAGAGACAACTGTTACTCAGAATGCTATAGATTGGCACAGAGTGCATCAAAATATTGATCTTCAATTAGGAGTGGGTAAGACTATATTTTATAACAAAGCAACATCATTAAGAATAGAAGCCGCTGCTAGCTATAACATATGGAGTAAAGCTACTGGGTATTATTACAGCGATAATTTCACGTCAATTACCAAGTTTTCAACTGGTCAAAGTAATCCCTATAATAAATCAAATGGTCTAGGTGTACAGCTGGGCCTAAGTATTCAGCAACAAATAGGAGCTAAAACTAGCTTAGTGGTCAGACCTTATTATAGCAAGGCTTTCCAGCCAATAACAAACGAAAATATTCTTTACCAAATAAGAAACTCCCAGATGGGTCTACAGATTGGTGTATCGTATAGACCATCCAGGAGTCATTAAAAACGTTAAACTAAAATTATGAAAAAAACGATTACCGTTTTCGCCGTATTCTATTTGTACCTTCTGTCTATAGGACAAATGTCTGCACAAGTAGAATTTACAGTTGGTAATGTATCTTCCAATTGTGGTGATAACATTTGTATGCCAATTACTGTATATGGTTTTGAAAACATCAATTCGCTCAGTGGTAGCGTTAATTGGGACAATAATGAGCTATCATATAGTGGAGTGACTAATGTAGCCCTACCTGATTTTGCAAGTGCTGCCAACCTTAATGAAACAAATGTTGGTGATGGTAATCTAGGTTTTGTTTGGTTTGATCTTACTGGATTAACTCCAGTCACGCTTACTAACGGATCTGTTTTGATGGAGATATGCTTTGTCTCTGAAGCCCTTGGGAATAATATAAATGCGGAGGTGCAGCTCTCTGATTCTCCAACAACTTTTGCTGTGTCACAACAACCAGATGATCCTACTAGTCCACCTTATTCACTTCCATTCACATTGAATGCTGGTACTAATAATATATTAACTGGATGTTCAGGCAGCAATAGTTTAACATGTAATGATCACATAAATATTACAACTAACCCATGGAGTTGTTCTGCATCTCTTAATCCTCAGATGGCGCTAGAAGGTGGTCCATATGATTATTCTGTTATGGAGATAATGCCTCAGGAGTTAACTGCTGATGACCTGGAACAATCCATAGTTTATACAGTTACGGATACTCAGAATGGTAGTACTTGTCTGGGTACTGTAACCTTAGAAGATAAAACACCTCCTGTCGCAGTTAGCTATGAAAACCTTGTAATACAATTGGATAATAGCTGTAAAGCAAAAGTGTATAGCTCTAGCATGGATAATGGACATTATGACAGTTGTACAGAGGTTACAGTTTCACCAGAATATTTTGAATTAGATGAGTCTCATCTTGGAGATCAAGAGTTGGTTTTAGTTGTTACGGATGAGTATGGAAATTCCAACTCAATATCACAATCAGTCAAGGTTGTAGGTAGTCATTGCGCAGAGCCTCTCCAGGTGTATGAGCAAGTAAATATTGTTGTGAATGGGGATGAGTCTTTTTCCTTATACCCAGAAATGGCCATAGTCAATGATTATGCTAGTTATGACCAATTTGCTATAAATCCACTTTTTGTAGATACTACTGACCTAGGTACGTTACCTTATTTTGTTACCTCTTTAGATGGTGATACTGATTGGGGGAATCTTAATGTTTGCGAGACGGCTGCAACAATAACAAATTGTTCAAAGATTCTTCAGACCATAGCTCCAAATCAAACTGCGGTTGTAAACATTGATCAAGCAATGCTTGAAATTAATTACACCTGTACGGAAAATGGATATTTTACCTCTTTCAGTAATACGGTTAACAACATGACTACTAGAATATATGATTGCTCTTATGCCGATCTACCTGGTGGCATTTCAGAATATAGCATATATCTATGGACAGGAAATATACTAGTGGACAGTTGTACTAATAGTCTACAAATTTTAGATGGTCAAGGTAATTGTGACAATGTCATAACTAATGGAACCTTAGCTTGTAATGACTATATAGAAGTCAGTGCTAATCAATGGGGTTGCGACGCTTTGCTGATTCCTCAAATGGCTCTAGAAGGTGGACCTTATGATTACTCTACTATGACAATTACGCCTACTCAACTGAATGAACTCAATGAAGTTGTGCAGTATACAGTAGAAGATACTGCTACTGGAAATCTTTGTTGGGGTACTGTAAAGCTTTTAGATAAAACACCACCAGTAGCAATTGCTGTCCAAAATCTTGTTGTTAGTTTAACTACTAACCCCGGAAATCCAGACCCACTAAAAGCAAAAATTTATGCTGATCAGGTGGATAATGGTAGTCATGATGGCAGCTGCGGACCAGTTGCGCTTAAGCCAGAGTTTTGGGAAGTAACTTGTGCCGATCTAGGTGAGCTCGTGCTAACCATGGAAGTGTGGGATGATGCTGATGGTGATGGTGTTCCTGGCAGTTCTTCTGGCGATAATTTTAGTACAGTCTGGACTACAGTAAAAGTAGAACTTCCTACAGGATTGGTTATTGTCTGTCCGTCGTCTCGTGCTTTAACTTGTGATGAAGATTTGTCTGATCCTAATGTAACTGGCGTTCCTCAAGTGACCCTAGGATGTCAGGATGCATTGACTTATGATGACACTGATGGTTTTGACGAAAATGAAGATGGAGACTTGTATGATTCTTTTGAGAGGGATGGAGTGACTTATAGTGAGAATTACAATCGGACATGTAATTTCGGTTCTTTGGTCAGAGAATGGAAAATAGGAGACATTTCTTGTACCCAACATATATTTGTTGCTAATGATACAGAGTTTACGGGTGATGATATTACCTGGCCAGAAGACAAAGTTGTTTCTTGTTATGATGATGAGCCAGATGCGCCCAGTTGGAATTCCGTAGATGGTTGTGCACTTGTAAGTTGGACTATTGAGTCTGATACTATAATTAATTCAGGACTTCCATGTATCAAGATAATTAATAATTATCGATTGATTAACTGGTGTGAATATGATCCTGCTGAAACTAATGTAGGCATTTGGTATCACACAGCCATCGTGGAGATAGCTGCACCCAGCGCGCCTGAGTTATTTGTCGAGTTTGCTACTTTGACAGGTTGTGGAGATTTGTCTCTGACTAGTACAGCAAACTATGGTTCTTGCCCAAATGCTGGTCTGAGATGGAAAGTTAGTGTAGATATAAATTCTGATTCTAACATAGACGCCATCTGGAGTTCTTTTACTGTAGAAGATGGCAATACTGCATCTTCTCCGTTGTGGGATGATGATGATGGTGACGGTATACCAGAAGTACGTGTAGGTAATACAGGAGGTGTAGATAATGCAGCTAGCAATAGAGTTAAAGCGGGTAGCCCTTATAAGATCAATTTACCAAGTTGGTTATCCTCAATTATGAATCCTGATGTGCCCCACAATGTTGTATGGGAAGTATACAGCGAATGTGGTGCCATGAGTTCTGCTAATAGTACTTTCTTTGTGGAGTCAGGAACTTCAGATACAAATGCACCTATTCCATATTGTCTTAACCTTGCAACTGTAATTGTACAAGGTAATGGTATAGATATATATGCCATTGATTTTGACTTGGGTAGCTTTGATAACTGCACACCAGATGAAGAGTTGAGATTTACTTTTACTGATGTAGAGCCAGAAGCAGACCCCAATTACCTAACTGCTTTCAGAAGTTCGTATCTGACATTGACTCCAGATCAATTCCCACTACAAATGAATAACATGTCAGTTCCTATGTATGTTTGGGATAATTTTGGAAACAAAGATTTTTGTTTGGTAAATCTTCGCGTTCAAGTTGAACATGATGTTGTTGTGGATCCTTGTTTTGTTGAAGATGATATCAACTGGCCGGATGCTGTCATAGATGTATATACTGATAGCAGTAATAATACAAGTCCATCTGCTCTCATCGAATTATATGATTTTGCAGAGGATCAAGTTCTTCCTATTGTGCCAGATTGTGGAATCTATAGTTACGACGATGTTTTGTTTGATGTGGGAACTGTAATTAAGATAGTTAGGAGATGGACAGTTCTAGATTGGGTTTCTGCATTAGTATATGAGTTTAATCAAGTAATCAATATTTACCCTGGCGCTCTATCTAATATTTGTGATTTTTTACCAAATAATACGCCATTCACAGATTGTGATAATGGACATAGTATGGATGATGATGTAGAATGGCCTGCGGATATCTCTATTGCAGATCATAGGATAACACCAGAAGGTCTGATGACTTTCTCTAATATTCCTGCTAAAGATGCACAGCCAGAATTCTTTAATGATGCGGTTAACTATACGGCTACTTATGAGAATTTTATACCTGTGTTTACTATTCCTTTGTTAGAAATAGAACGAAGATGGACAGTTTCTAATACTAATTTCGTAGGAAGCACAGCGAACTATACCCAGAAGATTACTGTAGACCTTACAGATATTATTGGCCTGGTGGCTACTGCTACTTTTAAAGACAGACCTATTCCTGGAGTACAAGTAACACCTCAAGATATGACTGAC
Organism: uncultured Saprospiraceae bacterium; assembly: GCA_938002665.1. GTDB lineage: Bacteria > Bacteroidota > Bacteroidia > Chitinophagales > Saprospiraceae > RFSX01. Next base: position 98,300 of record CALLAE010000012.1, read on the forward strand.
GAAGGTGGCCTTATCATAGTAGACGAAAATGCTACGGTCAATCCTGCATATAGTGATGCCAACTATAATGGCCTCACAGTTAGAGATTTATTGATGATACAATGGCATATCTTAGGAATAGAAGATCTAGAGAACTATGAGCTTCACTCGGCTGATTTTAATGGTGACGATGTTGTAGATGGGAGAGATTTAGTAGAACTTAGAAAGCATATTTTAAGTGTCTATACAGGAGACTTAGATTGGAGATTTATAGAGCGACCTGCTACTCTAGAAGAGTTAGGCATTAAGGGAGATTATATAGGAATCAAGCCTGGTGATGTAGATGATTCTGCTGCCTTAGGAGATGATGCACCTGACTATGAAGATGCTGACTTTATTATAGATGATCTTCTTCTAAATGATGGTGAAACTTATACCGTTCCAGTAAAATACTCCAGTCCTTCTATTCTTTCACTTGCATTGAATTTGAGTATGGACTTTGATGAGGATGCTCTAGAATTATTAAGTGTTACCTCAAATGTATATGGAATTGTCAACTACAGTTTGTCTAATAACGTGCTGAATCTTGTTGTGCTTTCTGGACCAGCAAGCCCTATACTAATAGATACTGATCTTATACAACTACAGGTAAAAGCTAAGTCCAATACGACTATCGCAAATGTAATAGGCTTTATAGGGGATAAGCCTTCTCACATTCTTACTGACCAGATGGAGCTTTTAGATATGAATGGAAGCTTGGAATCTCCTTTCGGTTCTGGAACACATGAGCTAGATGGAGAGCACGTAAGTGTATATCCTAATCCAGTATCTAGCTTCTTGACTGTAGCGCTGCCAGCAGTTTATACAAAGGACTTTAGTTTTGAGATTTTTGATATTTCAGGTAAGTCAGTCAAGGCTTTCCAGAATGAGACAACACTAGATGTAACTGATATTCCTTCAGGGATTTACTTATACAAATTGATGGTTGGGAACAGATTATTCAGCGATAAAATAATTATACAGAAGTAAGTTTCTGAATAATTCCATTAGTAAGATTTGGAATAATCACACATTCCTAGCCTTGGGCTAATCCAACGTTGATGGATTAGCCCTTTTTCTTTTTATAGAAGTAAAATCAGTAAGCACTTACAATTTCTAATACTTCATCGCCGAACTTTTCCAACTTCCCTTTCCCAATACCGTCCACATTTAATAGACTGTTGTTATCTGAAGGCTTAGTTGCTGCAATCTGCCTAAGGGTCTTATCATGAAAGATTACATAAGGAGGCACCTTCATTTCTTTAGCCTTGCTGCTGCGCCATTTTTTGAGGACCAAGAATAAGTTTTCATCATAGTCTGTTACCTCAGTTTTTGGCGTTTTGGTTTTCTTCTTCTCAGAAAAATTAGCTTTTTGAAATTCTGCTAGCTCTACCTTTAATTCATCCCGCAGTACCTTCTCTGAAAGCGGGGTAGTCTTAAGCCTGGAGTAATCCGTGAGGTCTATCTGAATAAGGCCTTGATCTATCATTTGACTAATGAAATAATTCCAGTGCGGATAAGGTACTATTCTACCAACCCCAAAAGTCTTTAGTCTATCAAGTCCTAGATTTCTTACTTCCTGTTTTGAAGAACCTTTGAGCAAATCCATCAATAGCTGAATTGTCAGTGTCTGCTTAGCCCTGAGTATTCCAGACAAAGCCATTTTAGTATAGGTCGTACCATCTATATAAGTAGGAGGGTAGATACAGTTATCACAATGACCACAGGCCTCTGATCTGAATTCCCCAAAGTAATTCAAGATTAAATTGGTTCTGCAGTTTTTAGCATTAGCGTATTGCCACATGCGCTCTAGCTTTGCAGACTGTACTTTCTTAAACTCCTCTTCTGCTCCGCTCTCCTCTACAAACCGTCTGAGCTGTATCATATCTGCCCAGCTATAAAAGAGTAAAGCCTCCGCTGGCTCTCCATCTCGCCCTGCTCTGCCTATTTCCTGATAATAACCTTCTAGATTCTTAGGCATATTATAATGGATGACCCACCTGATATTTGGCTTATCTATCCCCATCCCGAACGCAATAGTCGCACAGACTATGTCTAGGCTGTCATCTTGGAACTTCTCCTGTACCTGTCTTCGCTCATCAGGAGATCTACCAGCGTGGTAGTGATCAGCATCTATCCCCCTGGCCTGAAGCTTTGCTGAGATCGTCTCGGTTCCTTTTCTGCTCAGGCAGTATATGATTCCCGCTTTGCCTTTTCGCTGTTCTACGTACTTATAGATTTGTTTGATTCTATCTTGTCCTGGCCTAGACTGGAGCGCAATATTCTTTCTCTCAAAGCTACTCACAAAGTGCTGTGCAGCTGAGATACCTAATTGCTTTTTGATGTCTATCTGGGTCGTGGTATCTGCTGTGGCAGTCAGTGCAATTATTGGGATAGCTGGGTAGTTCTGCTTGAGCGAACGGAGCTCTACATAATCTGGTCTGAAGTCATTTCCCCAAATGCTTACACAATGAGCCTCATCAATGGCAAACAGAGAAATATTTTGTAGACCATTTACCTGCTTCAAAAAATATTCTGATTTCACCTTTTCAGGTGAGACATACATTAATTTCAGACTGCCTGATGCGACCTCTTCATGGATCCTAGCTTGTTCATCGTGAGAAATATTGCTGTGGATGGCTGCGGCATTGACGCCTAATTGCTTGAGGGCTTGCACTTGGTCATTCATAAGTGCTATGAGGGGAGAGATGACAATCGTGAGACCAGGCAGTGCTAAGGCCGGTATCTGGTAGCACAAGGACTTTCCGCCTCCCGTCGGCATGATGACAAGACTATCTTGCCCAGAGAGGATTGTTTCTATTATTTCTTGTTGTTGGAATCTGAAATCAGAGTAGCCAAAAACTGATTTGAGGATGGTATTTATAGTTGATTTGATGCTTTAAAGTAACTAAGTGGACTGAGATATTTGAAATGTTACAGATAATTACTGAATTAACTGTCATTTAAGAACATTCTATGGAAAGTTAATTAATTACTAAACGTTTCGTAGTTAGGTATGGTAAAGAATTTAATATGATATTTGTAATACTAAATCTATTAAACGTGATAACTATAATGAGCAGAATACTTAGCATTTCAATACTGATGATAGCTTTTGTGACAATGAGCTTTGGCCAGACATCAGAGTATAGCGCCAAGAATGAGGGATGGCTAGTAAAAATTGATGAAGCATATGCACAGTCTCAAAAGTCTGGTAAGCCTATCTTAGCTAATTTCACCGGTAGTGATTGGTGCGGTTGGTGCAAAAGATTAGATAAAAGTGTTTTTCATCATCAAGAATTTAAAGATTGGGCAAAGAAGAATGTTGTTCTTCTGGAGCTTGATTATCCAAGAAGATTCCAAGTACCTGCTGATATAAAGCAACAAAACGCTGATCTTCAGAGAGCTTTTGGTGTAAGAGGATTTCCTACAATATGGTTATTTGACTTAACTAAAGATGCCGCAGGACAGTTCAATGTTAATGCTCTAGGTAAAACTGGTTATACTAAAACAGTAGCTGAGTTTACTGGCGGTATGGAACAAATGATGGCTAAGCGCTCTAAGACATAAAAGCTAACGAGTAAAAGAAAGATATAAGCTCAGGTGTTTTTCACTTGGGCTTTTTTTATGCTAAAGGAGTTCTATTCCATCTAATCCAGAAGAATGCAGAAATACCTATTAAGACAAGAGCAATGAGCTGGGAATGAGATAAAAAGCCCAGCACAAATCCTCTTTCAGCATCTCCTCTAAATATCTCTACAATACTCCGGCCAATAGCGTAGAGCACGATGTAAATCAAGAAGAGCTGCCCATCAAAGGATTTCCGCTTATTCATATAGAACAACAGTGACAAGGTTATCAGATTCACTATAATATCGAATATCTGTGTAGGGTAGAGTGGCTGATCTAGAGGTGCCTTACTCAGTTCATTTCTGAACGTAATTCCTAGAACATTATCACATACCTTCCCATAGCAGCAGCCTGCGAGCAGACAGCCCATCCTTCCAAAGCTGTGCACAATCGGCCCTACATAAGCTAGGACATCTAGAAATGCTCTTATAGGTATCTTTTTCTTTCTTAGAAAATAGATAATCATAGGAACAGCAAAGATCAAAGAACCATAAAACACAAAACCAGAGCCCATGTTTCTAAACATCTTAGATGGCTGGGCTATATAAAGTCCGGGTTCTTGAAGATAATAGAACACTTTTCCCCCTACAAAGGCAGCTATAAAAGTGTAGAAGATCATGTTGCTCAAGTCATCCTTAGACATGCCGAATTTTTTTACTCTAGGCGCCGTAAAGAAATATACAGCGAGGACTCCCAGCACTATCATCGCTCCGTAGGCCTGCACCACCAGCTCGGGAGGTAAGATAGACCTTAAGAATTGTGGAGTACGTATGCTAAGTAATTCTGGATACATGAGAGCTAGTTTGGAGTACTGGTCGAATTTTTCTCGTAATACTCTATAAAAGATTGGCCTACTTCCGGCTCTAGTTTTTGGTAGTTTTTGAGAAATTCATAATTGCTTTGCTGAGATTTTTGCGATATACGATCTCTTATACCTACGGAGAGATTATTGATGTCTCTGACTACTTCGTCCCGCTTAGCTTCCCACAGTTCTTCTAGAGCTATACTCTTTCTGAATAATAGTGGTCTAAGCTTTCCGCCTAAAAAGGCAAACAAAGCAAGTAAAAAATCAATTAGGACAGTCCCTATAACTATCGTTAGAACAACAAGTGGGAATGAAATAATGAGATAAAGGA
>CALLAE010000013.1 GCA_938002665.1 uncultured Saprospiraceae bacterium
TTGAGGTCGCGACCAGATTCGAACTGGTGTACGAGGTTTTGCAGACCTCTGCCTAACCGCTCGGCCACGCGACCATTTTTTTCGGAAGGCAAATATATAGTAAAAAATATTCCTTTTCCCACCTTGTCCTAAAATCCAATCCAATAAGCCAAAAGCTATACCTTTTCTATGGTTAGGGACATACTATACCTTTTGTCCATTTTTGTATTAAACCATAACCAACATTAGATTCTAAAGCGCTGATAATCAATAATTTTACCCCAAAACATAGCTAAATTTGAGTTTGAGCTTCTTTCCTGCCGCCTCATAATTCTTATATAATGAAGAACAACATTTTATACTTTTCTCTTCTCGTGACTCTTTGTAGTGCTTGCAAAAGTTCGATGAGCCTCAGTGAGTCAGGACAAAGTGCAAAAGAAGCAAGATTGATGGCCACCATAGATTCCTTAGAACAGGAACTATTAAAGATGAAGCAAAGTACCACTTCAGAGGCTGTTTTTGAGCCTGGCAAAAGATATTCAAGCTGTGCTATTGCTCCACAATTTGAAATAATAGATTCTGTAAGTTACTGGGTCTATCTGGGAACTGATAGCTTACAAAAAGGTATAGAACACATACAACTGATGACCAGGCCTTCCTACTTAGAGTGGGAGCACATACTAGAAGTGAAGGTATGTGATGGTGAAGAGTTTGACTACTCTGAATGTGATCTATGGTTCTACAAAGAGGTAGCAGCAACGTGGGAAGTAATACCCGTTGTTAGGGATATCTACAGTGTAAAGGATTATGAGAGAAGAACCTACTACATAGAAGGACTCCTAAAAAATGGAACACTAACAAAAAGACACCATGTTATCTGCCCTACAGTATGTAGTTCTAATTTAGCTGCGGCAGTTCAGACAGCTCTAAGAAAAAAAGGATATGACTTAAGAAGTGCTGAGAAAAACAAATTTGATAAAATCACTAAAGCAGCACTGGTCTCTTATCAAATAAAAAATGGATTGCCTCAAGGACAGCTAGATTATGAAACTCTAGTATCCTTAGGAATCAAGCAACAGTAATTGGCTATCGCACGACCAGAATCTTAGCTACATAAGTATCAGGGTCATTAAATAGCTCTGAAGATGAACTAAAAACCAAGTAAACACCTCCCGCGACATCATTGCCATTCAGATTATTGCCATCCCAGATAGCCTGACCACCCAGCGCTCTAGTCTTATATACTAACCGCCCATCTATATCTGTTATCCTGACCTCGGCTTCATTAGCTAAGCCATTGATAGCAATGGGTCCGCGGTAGTCTGGTCTTACAGGATTAGGAAAGGCGATAACGGTAGACTTATGAAAGTCATTAGCAGAAGTGGTTTCCGTCCTATAACTCTGGATGCCTTTATCTGTTCCTATATACATCTCGCCTGTCTCTTCATTGAATGCCATGGCTCTGATGATATTATCGAACAAGGGACTATTATCTGCATCAAATTTTGCTATCTGTTCTTCACCATCTGCTGACTGCACAAAGATGCCATTCCTCGTCCCAAACCATTTTCTATTAGCACCATCTACAGCAATAGAAAGCACATCCTCAGTCGCCAAAAGGAATGCAACATCTATATCTTGCAGAACTTTTCTCTTCGTTCCTATACAACTTTCATCTAACGCTGAGGTCCCACATTCAAATACCACAACGCCAGTCCCAGTGCCTACCCACACTGCCCCCTCATTGTCTACCTTGACAGTATTGACAAAATTGGAAGGAATCTCTGAGTTGTTCTGATTAAGATACCGCTGTCGGTCATCTGTAGGATCTGCTAAATCTTCTCCTGGATCATACACCACTAGACCACCACTTGTTCCTCCTATAGTTATCCATATCAGCCCTGTATCATCTACATCTATATTAGTAAGCTTATCATCTGCATTACGGATAGGAAAGCTATGCCAAGTGCCCTCTTCTGATAAGGCGACTAGTGGTTCTGGCGCACCAAAATTAGATATCCACAAAGTGTTATCCGCATCGAAGGCTAAGCCCGAAAGCCTTACCCGCTGGTCCCCTACCTGATTTTCTAAGGGGCTGTTCTCAGTATTGAACAAGGTATCCATTTGCTGAGTCTCTACATCATAGCGACCGAGACCAGCCCAAAAAGATGCAAAATATACCTTATCCCCTTCTGGGCTAGCTGCCACCTTATAGATCTGATGAAAACTATTATCTTTTATAAATGGGGTAGAGAGATTATTGATATTAGACCATTCACTCTCTGCTAGTATATAGATACCATCTGTACCGCCGCCTTGAGAAAATTCGTCTCCAAAGTTTTCTCTAACACCACCGGAAGTTATATAGACCTGGTTGTCCTGTATGGCTATGTGACTGGCAGACCGCGCAAAGGGACTATTAATTTCTAATTCATTACATGGACCATCTAACGACTCTAGGTAAGAAATGCCTCTCCATATATCACAGAAAAAAACACCACCCGCTTCGTCTACCACGGCATCTTGTAGGTTTCTCATACAACTAGAAATAGTTTCCGTCCTATTGTCCTCATTATCAAACAACAGCACTTTCCCTTTACCCCTACTCGGATTTTCATTAGTCATCCCTAAGATCCAGCCCTCTGGATAGGGTTTTATAAAAATATTATCGAACTGAGTAAAAGCAGATTGGTAAATAGAAGTGAAAGGTCCACCTGCTTGCGAAAGATAAACCTCGCTCTGTGTGACGACATATTTTTTATTACCCTGGGCATAGATGTCTACAATAACAGAATCTTGCGGAAGACCTGCTTCTAGCTTCTGCCATTCTTGAAAGAAACCAGGGGCATTTGTAGAATTAACATCTAGTGCATAGATACCTTCTGGCGTATCTAGAGAATTGTCTTCGGCTAGCAAAATCATCACTTCATTTCCTTCTCCATCTACCTTTTCTACCCGCTGAGAAAGGTCCATCGTAAATCCAAACTCGAAAGTCCCAAGATCAAACTGAACCAAACCAAATCCAGTCGCAAGATAAAGCAGCTGGCCATCCTGTATGTACATATCATAGATGAGTTTGTCTCCCTGTATCTCTGACTTATCTTTTATATCAGAAACCCTAAAGACATCATCAGGAGTTACTATGTCAAAGACCCCATTGAAGTAAGCCACTATCAATTGATTATTGACCTCATCAAAAAGTAAGTTCTGTATACCTGTCTCAGAAAGACCTTCTATTTTGGTTAGAAAATCTATTGTCTTATCCTCTTTATCCAATATGAAAATAGACTCATCTGTAGCATAGTAAGCTTTCTCAGCACTCTGTGTTACTCGATTAGATCTTTGGTACGGGAGATGAGATTGCCATTCGCCTAAGGCAATTTCTGACTGTGCGGAAAGATCAGAGAGTGAGCTGGCACCTATGATTAAGAAAAGAAATAGTTTGCTGAAGGACATATAGCCTGAGTCTTTTTATTTGGAACCCTTAATTAACGCGAATAAAATGAAATTATTGAATAAGCTAAGAAAGGATTAACCTTCTTGTCTTTTAAAGAGTCTTTGGTAGATAGGATTCTCCGTTAAGTAAGCATACACCTTGTCTGGCACTAGGTATTTTATAGATTTCTTTTCCTTAATCAGATTTCTGATATAGGAAGAAGAGATACTCAGTAAGGGCGCCTCGCAGATATGTATGTTAGGATGATCAGCCAGCTCAGGCAATTCATAGCTCGGCCGCTTATAGACGTAGATAGGATACTGCTCTATCATCACTTCGTAGTTCTTCCACTTATGTAAGGTCGCAAGATTATCACCACCCATTATCAAGGCAAACTCGATGTCTGGATACTTCTCTGACAAGTAAGTCAAGGTATCTATAGTATAGGAAGGCTGTGGCAAATTAAACTCTATAGAGGAGGAGACCAGTTTAGGATTATCTTCTACTGCCAGATTGACTAAGTGTAATCTATCGTAATTGTTAGCCAGGGTCTTTTTCTCTTTGTGCGGATTGTGCGGCGTGACAACTAACCACAACTTAGTCAGGTCCGTATGTTCCACCATATAATTAGCGATAATCATATGGCCTATGTGGATAGGATTAAATGAGCCGAAGTACAAGCCTATTTTCATCGCTCACTTTTTAGAAATAGTTAATTACTAGCTTAGTGGCTCATCATGACTGGCATAACAAGCATCATCAGATTTTCGCCTTCTTCTTGTTCTGCTGGCAAAAGTATCCCCGCCTTATTAGGCGCTGACAATTCCAGAATTATCTCATCAGTATCTATAACACCTAGCATCTCTACGAGAAACTTAGCATTAAAACCGATACTCATAGGATCACTCTCATAGCTACAACTGATCTGCTCAGTCGCTTCATTAGAGAAGTCTAGATCTTGTGCAGAGATGGTCAAGCCATTCTCTACCAGATTAAGTACGACCTGATTAGTTGTTTTGTTAGAATAGATTACTATCCTTTTAAGAGAGTTCTGAAAGTCTCCTCTGTGGAGAGATAAGGTCTTGTCATTGTTACCAGGTATGACTGCATTATAATCAGGATACTTAGCGTCTATGAGACGACTGATGACTAAGGTGTCACCACATCTAAAAAAGATGTTCTTCTTATTGAAAGAAACTGTTGTCGTTTCATCATCCAGAGAGGCGATTGCATTTTTGAATAGTGTCAGGCCTTTCTTAGGGATGATAATGGATTCTGATATATCTGTGTTTATACCACCTAGGGTATACTTGACTAACTTATGAGCATCTGTAGAAACAAAGATCACCTTATTGAAATCTAGCTGCATAAGGACTCCTGTCATAGCCAGTCTTAACTCATCATTACTCGTCGCGAAGATGGTATTATTGATGGCTTTGACTAGAGGGTCTGCTTTTAGTTCTACCGTATTGACATTTTCCTCTATAGGTGTCTCTGGGAAGTCATCGTGATTATCTCCTGCTAACTTATAGTTACCATAGGCAGATTTCAACTTTATGGACTTATTAGAATCATCTACATCGAACTTAATAGGCTGATCTGGGAGAGCCTTAAGTGTTTCTAGCAATATTTTGGCAGGGACTGCGACTTTGCCTCCTTTCTTACCTGAGACTGTAAGCGAAGATATGATGGTTACTTCTAGATTAGTCGCAGAGATAGTGAGTTCATTTCCTTCCAACTCAAACAAAAAATCTTCCAGAATGGGAATTACCGGATTAGAGCTAATAGCACCGCTAGCTACCTGGAGCTTCTTTAGTAATTCACTGGATGAGACTTCAAAAACCATCTTGGATATTTAATGTTGGATTAAAAAACGAACCTCGGATATTTTCCCTAAGATTGCAATATATCGAAAACTCGTGCAAAGATAATGATAGACAGGAAGAAGGGACCCAAAATAACTACCGAATTTGATCTCAGTATACATGATGTCCAGCAAAGCACCTTAGACAACGGCTTAGCCCTCTATGAGGTCAATTCTGGCACCCAAGATATAATCAGAGTAGAATTAGTCTTCAAAACAGGTCGTATCCATGAAACCAAGCGTGCGAGCGCGGCAGCGGCTGTTAGCTTACTAAGAGAGGGTTCTACTAGACATAGCTCACAAGAACTTGCCCACAGCTATGATTTCTATGGGGCTGCGGTAAAGGCTTCCTGTAATATGGAGCATGTTTCCCTTAGCTTAGTCGTCGTAGAGAGATATTTTGCTGAAGTGTGGCCTATCTGGTTCCATATGGTTTTCTACCCGCAGTATTCGGATTCAGAAATTTCCAAGTACAAACAAGTAAAAAGCCAGAAACTCATCAATCAATTGGCTCAAAATGATGTGGTATCCTACAGGAAACTCACAGAATACATTTTTGGCTCAGATCATCCGTATGGCTACAATACAGAAACCGAAGATATCCACTCTCTGAATAGAAAGTCTATTCTAAATTTCTATAACGCCAATCTAGGTCTCGATGACGCAGTAGTGATTCTTTCAGGCAAGTATAGCCCAGCAACCAGAGCCATGATCCTAGACGATCTTAGTTCTAAAAGCAGAGTTAACAACCACCCTCCAGTCTCTTTTGAGAAAGAGACTATTACACCACAGCGCTTTCAAATGCCTACTGAAAGCAAAATCCAAACATCGATCAAAATCGGAAGAACGCTATTTCCAAGGAAGCATCCAGAGTTTACTAAAATGAGCTGCCTGAACATGATTTTTGGTGGCTACTTTGGTTCTAGACTGATGAAAAATATCAGAGAGGAAAAAGGCTATACCTATGGTATCTATTCTTCTTTGCATGGCTGGAAAGATGATGGTTTTCTCTACATCAGTGCGGATGTAGATAACAGTTATATAGAACCTACACTGAATGAGATCAAAATAGAAATGCAAAAACTAAGGTCTGAAAAGATTCCTACTGCAGAGCTAGAAATGGTCAAAACCTATATTCTAGGTCAGTCTCTCCACTTATTAGATGGCCCTTTTGCGAAAGGACATCTTATAAAAAAACTACAAGCCAAAAATCTGACAATGGAGGACTATAAGCAGCACATTGCCCAGCTAAAAAACATCACAACAGAAGATATTTACGAGATGGCTCAGAAATACCTTGATCCTGAGGACTATAGTGTCGTTCTAGCAGGACAAGCTTAAAGATATATTACGTATAATTTTCTTTGTAGAGTACTGATTTACAGAAGGATACGCATTGCCTAAATGCTAATTTTTAATTCCTCACAAAAATTAACTTTCTAATATTTGATTTAAGCCATTCAGACTTTAATTATCACTAATATTGCAGTGCTTTTAAGGCCTCCCCTCCCTTGAAAGTCAAATCGAATTACCACTCTCTGTTAAATTGCAAATTATTATCCTATCCACTCGACTTCTCTCTATGGGAAGATGGGTACAATATTTGATTTAAATGGTTTCTAACATCTTATTGATTCGATTTTAATGGGTTTATTCAGTTTTTTCAGGCAAGAATTAGCAGTCGATCTAGGTACTGCAAATACGCTAATCATACAAGACGGCAAGGTAGTCGTAGATGAGCCTTCCATAGTTGCTATAAATAGAAAAACTAACGAAATACTGGCCGTAGGGACCAAAGCCATGCTTATGCATGAAAAGACCCACGCTAATCTAGAAACCATCAGACCACTCAAAGATGGTGTGATCGCCGATTTCCAAGCCGCAGAAAGCCTTATACATGGACTGATCTCTATGATAGGTGAAAGAAAGAGATTTTTCTCGCACCTTAAGATGGTCATCTGCATCCCTTCTGGAATTACAGAAGTAGAAAAAAGAGCTGTTTTCGATTCTGCAGATCATGTAGATTCTAAAGAAACATATCTTATCCATGAGCCGATGGCGGCTGCTCTCGGCATAGGGCTGGATGTTATGGCTCCTCAAGGAAACATGATTATAGATATAGGAGGTGGAACCACAGAGATAGCAGTAATTGCCTTATCAGGTATCATCACTGACCAGTCCATCAGAGTTGCAGGGGATGAATTTACCAATGACATCGTAGACTACATGAAGCGGAAGCATAACCTACTCATAGGTGAGCGAACTGCAGAAAATATAAAAATCACAATCGGTTCAGCACTAGAGACCCTTACTAATCCTCCTGAGAAAATAGGAGTCAACGGTAGAGATCTACTGACAGGGATACCGAAACAAGTAGTCGCTGACTACACAGAGGTAGCGGAGGCCCTAGATAAGTCAGTGGCTAAAATAGAAGAGGCTGTGCTCAAAGCTCTGGAAGATACACCTCCTGAGCTTGCCTCAGATATCTATCAGAATGGTATATATCTTACTGGTGGTGGGGCCCTACTGAGAGGGTTAGACGAAAGGCTGGCAAGAAAAACCAAACTTGCCGTACATGTGGCAGAAGATCCGCTCAAGGCCGTAGTTAGAGGAACTGGTTTAGCATTAAAGCATACTGAAAAATTCACTTTCCTTATGGACAGACAGTCTCTATAGAGCCTACAAATCTCATTCCTTAGAAAATGCGGAATCTTCTCTATCTCTTATTCCGATACAGTGCACTCATTGTTTTTCTCCTATTTCAATTTATTAGTCTTTACCTTATAGTTTCCTTCAATAAGAGTCAGAATGAAATCTGGGTCAATTCTTCCAATATCTTTTCTGGAAAGATACAAGAACGGGCACAAAAAGTAGAGGACTTCTTTACACAACAACAACTCAATGATAGCCTGCTGCGTGAAAATGCCAAGCTGCTAGAAACCATAATCAATTTCAGAGTTTTCTCAGAAAAAAACAGCTTCCAGACTTTCGAATCCCTTGACGCCGACTCACTCAGAAACTACTCTCTCATACCTGCAAGAGTATGTTCTAAAACAATCAATCTTAGAAATAACTTTCTCACCCTCTGCATAGGCAGTGAAGATGGTGTAGATATCGGCATGGGAGTCATCTCCAAAGATGGTGTAATAGGAATCGTAAAACGGGTATCAAAAAAATATTCTACCGTACTCATGATGACAAATGGGCAAAGCAGAATAAGTGCCATGATCCTAGGCAAAGGCAATCACGGAAACCTCATATGGACCTCCAATGACACAAGATCTATGACCTTAGTAGACGTACCTAAGCATGCCATAATAGAGGTAGGTGATACTATAGTGACTAGTGGTTACTCCATTTCATTTCCGCCACAAATTCCTATCGGTAAGGTCTCAGATTTCACCATCAAAGGCGGCAGCAACAACTATGATATAGCAGTGGACTTAGATTTTGACCTTTCTACGATTAAGACAGCTTATGTCATTAAGTTTGATAAGTCAGAGGAAAAGGAAATCTTACTAAATTCAGATGATGAATAGCTTGTGGTCCAGAAATATCATCCGAACCTTGTTTGTACTGTTCATTCAGTTAGTACTCCTGAAGAGGATTAACTTGACTTTTGGGGATTTCAATTATGTACATCTTACCATCTACCCCGTAATAATAGCCTTGCTTCCTTATAAGATGAACAGACCACTAGTAATAGTGGCTGCGTTTTTCTTGGGTCTGTTTGTGGATTTTTTCTACGACTCCCTAGGAGTGCATGCAGGGGCTTGTACCTTTGTAGCTTTCCTTAGATACTACTTTTTAGCTTTTATCTCTCCACGAGACGGTTACAAAAAAGATGCTTTGACTTCATTTGAATATGGTGTGCCTTGGTTTCTGACCTACATGAGTATGCTATTATTTGCACATTTATTAGTGCTCTACAGTTATGAAGCATTTTCATTTGTGTATATTAAGGAGATTGTATTGAGAACTATATTTAGTTTTATAGCTTCATTATTCTTAGTTATGGTAGGTGTCTTAATCTTTAATCCGAAATACTAATATTCTTGAATTTTGATTCTCGTCAAATACCAATTCTAATAACCTTCTTTCTGAGCAGCTTTCTCTTGCTCTATAAACTTATAGATCTCCAACTTCTCAATTCTACTTACAAGCAACTAGCAGAAAAAACAGTCTTAGATAAAAGAATAGAGTATCCCTCCAGAGGAAACATAGTAGATAGAAATGGCGACCTTCTGACCTATAATAAGCCTATCTATGATCTGGAGATGATTTATAAAAACATAGATTGGGACATGGACACTACCCTGTTCTGTGAGCTACTGGAAATAGACAAGGCCACTTTCGAAAAAAACATCAATATCAACTGGAAAGACAAAAGATATCACAAGTCTCTACCCACTACTTTTCTCTCTAAGATCAGTCCAGAAAAATACTCTAAGTTCCAAGAACAGCTCTTCAGGTTCCCAGGCTTCTATCCTGTCACTAAAAACATACGAGCCTACCCACATAACTCTGCCCCACATGTGCTAGGCTATCTAGGAGAAGCAGACCTCTATCTAATCAATAAAAATGATTCTGAATACAGCAGAGGTGACTACATCGGAAAAAGTGGCTTGGAAAAGCAATATGAAAAACAACTGAGAGGGACTAAAGGTGTAAAGTTTCTTATGAGAGACAACGTCGGTCGAGAGGTCTCTTCATTTAATGAAGGAAAGCTAGATTCCCTTTCTAGAGAAGGTACTGATCTTGTTTCTACCTTAGATCTAGAACTTCAAAAATACTGTGAAGACCTGATGACAAATAAGCGGGGTAGTATCGTGGCTATAGAACCAGCGACAGGAGAAATACTCAGCATGGTCTCCAGCCCTAACTATGATCCTAACCAACTCAATCTAGATGAAGATAGAGGCAAGGCCTTCAAAAAGCTTATGTCAGATAAAATACAGAAACCACTACTGGACAGATCTATCTCAGCAAAGTATCCACCAGGCTCTATTTTTAAGCCAGTCCTCTCTCTGATCTCTTTACAAGAAGGTGTATTCAGACCTAATCAGTCCGTGTCTTGTTATGGTCATTACGAGTACAGGACGTTTAAGTTCGGTTGTCACCAGCATACACCTGCTAATAATGTCAAGTCTGCAATTATGCATTCTTGTAACAGTTACTTTTTTGAGATGGTGAGAAAACTGATAGAAAAAGAAGGGTACAGCAGTCCAGAGATAGGTTTAAACATACTTAGAACTCATCTACATGACTTTGGGCTAGGCAGACCTCTTGGAATAGACATATCAAATGAGAATGCTGGTTTTGTGCCGACACCGGAGTACTATGATAACCTCTATAGAAATTCTGGAGCTAACTGGAAGTCTACCTACATCATGTCCATAGGAATCGGGCAGGGAGAGTTAGATTTGACCACTCTACAAATGGCCAATCTCGCTGCCATAATCGCTAACAGAGGGTACTACATTACACCGCACCTTATCAAAGGCTATACTAATAACAAGCTCACTATCTCTGATGAATATACCGCGAAGCGTATGGTCAGAATAGACGAGCAACATTTTGATCCAGTGATAGAAGGGATGCGCTGGGCCATCCTATATGGTACTGGCTACAGGGCTAACACAGCAGGCATCTCTATCTGTGGCAAAACCGGAACCTCTCAGAATCCCCATGGAGATGACCACTCGGTTTTCTATGCCTTTGCACCTAAAGACGATCCAAAAATTGCGCTGGCCGTCTATGTGGAAAATGCAGGATTTGGGGGTGATATAGCCGCGCCTATCGCTGGTCTGGTCATCGAAAAATATATCAATGGAGAAACTAAAAGACCGAGACTAGAAGAGGAAATGAAATCCAAGGACTTAATCTCTAAGGACCTACCACCAGAAGAAAAAGTCCTGGCAGAAACCATTACAGAGGATAACTCAGAATCAAAGGAAGAAAAAGAAGAATGATAATATCTAGTATAGTCGCAGTCAGTAATAATCATGCTATCGGGCTAGACAATGATCTCCCTTGGCACATGCCTGCTGACTTGAAATATTTTAAAGAAAAGACTTTAGGACACCATGTGCTGATGGGCAGAAAGAGTTTTGATTCTGTGGGCAGACCTTTGCCTGGCAGAACCAACATCATTGTGACCAGAAACAAAGAATGGAATAACTCTAGTGTGATAGTGGCACATTCTATTCCTGACGGCATCCTTGTCGCGCAAAACGCGGGAGTAGAGGAGCTGTTTATCCTAGGGGGTAGCAACATCTATTTTCAGACACAAGAACTCTGGGATAAACTATATCTCACTAAGATCAATACAGAAATACCAAACGCTACCGCCTTTTTCCCTGAGTTAGATATGGAAAAATGGAAACTGTGCAGTGAGGAGCCTCATAAGGCAGACGACAAAAATGCCTTTGACTATAACTTCTGCCTGTATGAGAGACCATGGGCTAAGGACAGCAACCAACTCTAAAACTTAGTTGTGAAAGAAGCTCTATTACATCATCTATGGAAAACAAAAAAGTTTGATCTCAATGATCTAAAAACTACGGATGGCGAAGAGCTAAGTATATCTAATTTCGGCATCCATAATCATGATGCTGGCCCAGACTTTTTGAATGGTAAAATAAAAGTAGGCGACACCACCTGGAACGGCCACATAGAAATACATATCAAGGCCTCCGACTGGAATAACCATAAGCATCAAAACGACCCTGCTTACAACAGTGTTATCTTGCATGTCGTCTATCAGAATGACAAGCCTATAACCAATAAAAATGGACAACCCATTCCCACTCTAGAATTAAGGGGTAGGTTTCCAAAAAACTACTTAGATAATTACGAGCAACTTACTGCAGCACTCAGTTGGATCCCCTGCGAGAAACAACTAACTACTACTGACAAAAGTGCTCTCCCTTTTTTCCTGGAAAGAATACTTGTCAATAGACTAATCAGAAAACAGGAAAGGATAGAAGCGCTGCTGGACCTCACCAAAAATGACTGGGAGGAGGTACTCTATAGAATGCTTATGCGCTACTTTGGTCTGAAGGTCAATGGGGAAGCTTTTGAGCGGCTAGCAGAAGCAGCACCACTTGGCTTAGTGAAAAAACAAGGGCTATCTGTCATGCAAAAAGAAAGTCTACTTTTCGGTCAGGCGGGCTTATTGCAGCAACAAGACGAGCACTTTGTAGATCTAGAAAAAGAATACAAACACCAGCGCGCTAAGTATAAACTAACGCCTATGACTGGTGTGGAATGGAAATTTTCTAAACTAAGACCACCCAATTTCCCCACCATACGTATAGCACAGATAGCAGCCCTCTATCATACCACGCCACAATTGTTCAGCGCTATCGTCTCGGAACCTACTATCAAAAATATCAACGAACTACTGAATGTCTCTGCTTCAGCTTATTGGGATACACATTACCTGCCCACTAAGACTAGCAGCAAGAAAACAAAACGTCTAGGGCAGACCTCCAAAGATGTCCTCATGATAAATGTAGTGGTCCCTCTGCTTTTCACCTATGCTTCGCAACTCTCTAATGAAAGCCTAAAAGAAACAGCACTTACCCTTCTCTCAGAAGTCAAAGCTGAAAACAACAATATTATAAGAAGATGGAAGGAGATGGAGATAAAACCAAATTCTGCCGCACAGAGCCAAGCGCTAATAGAACTAAAAAATGAATACTGCGCTAAGTACGATTGCCTCAATTGTCAACTCGGTCAACAAATTCTGTTCGGCTAATGTTATATCTGAATTCATGAAAAAAAATCCCATCGCTTATATCTTGCTCTCCCCATTTGCGCTGATCTATGGCGCTACTATCTCCTTACGGAACCTGTTCTATGAAGCCAAACTGCTCAAGTCCACCAGCTTCAGCATTCCAGTAATCAATGTAGGCAACCTTTCTCTAGGCGGAACGGGTAAGACTCCTCACATAGAACAGCTCATACGCATGCTCTCTCCCTATCTCAATGTAGGGACACTGAGCCGCGGATACAAAAGAAAAAGCAAGGGCTTCCGGATGGTACAGCTTAGTGATAATGCTAAGCAAGCTGGAGACGAACCTCTTCAATTTAAACGTAAGTTTCCTCATATACCAGTCGCCGTTTCCGAAAGCAGAAACATCGGTATCCCTATGCTACTCAAAAACCACCCTCAGACACAAGCAGTATTGCTAGACGATGCATTCCAGCATAGATCCGTTGTGCCTGGGCTCAACATTCTACTGACCCCTTATGACGAACCATTCTACGAGGACTACCTCATGCCTTTAGGCAGATTGCGAGAGCCTAGACAGGCCTATGAAAGAGCAGACATTATCATAGTAAGCAAGTGTCCGGGCACCTTGTCGCAGGAAGAGCAGCAAGCTGTAATAGAAAAAATAAATCCGCTACCCAGACAAAAAGTTTTCTTTACTAAGTATCAATACCATGAGCCTTATTTTATTCATGATAAAAATGTAAAAATAAAGTTAGACGAAGATTCCCATGTCGTACTCATTTCTGCAATAGCTAAAGTGGATTATCTGCTTCATTATCTTGAAGAAATAACCAATGTAGAAAACGTAGTCAAGTTTGAGGATCATCATTATTTTACAGATCTAGAGTTGGATCAGTTCAAGAAAATTTATGATAATATCGGTATAGACAACGCCTTCTTTTTGACTACTGAAAAAGATGCTATGCGCTTGGACTTACACAAGGAGTTTCTGATGAAACATAACATACCGATTTTTGCATTGCCAGTAGAGGTGGCGTTCTTGAATGATGATGCGGAGGCTTTTGAGGAGGCTGTTAAGGCGTTTTTGATTGAGTTTAAAGTATAGGCTTATCCGTTTATCGACCGAAATGAAGCAGAAGAAA
>CALLAE010000014.1 GCA_938002665.1 uncultured Saprospiraceae bacterium
CTTAACATAGATGAGATCAAAGACTCCGATCTGCTCAAAGGATTTGACTTTGATAATTATAATGATGGAGATAGGGAGAGGTGGAAAGCTTTGCTAGATGGTGTAGTTGCTGCTCAAGATGGTGTAGCCTGCGATTCCTATACGATAGGGATGTCTTTATTAGGAGAGAACTTTTCAGAACTACCTAACTTAGAAGAACTTAATTATAAGCTAGAAAAACAGACAGGCTGGCGAGTCATGGCTGTAAATGGGCTATTGCCTTGCGAAGATTTCTATAAGCTCCTTTCAAAGAAGATTTTTCCCTCTGCAACTTTTGTTAGAGACTGGCATGCACAAGCCTTTACGGGTTATCCAGATATTTTTCATGATGTAGTCGGGCACTTACCTTTGTTTTTCGACAAGAAGTTTTCTGATTTTGTATCAAAGTCTTCGGGAGTCATCTACGAGATACTCAAAAAGACACCTAATGGCACGGCTGAGAAAGAACGTATGATACAGTGCTTTTCTCGCTATGGTTGGTTTACTTGGGAAGCAGGCCTCATAAAAGAGAACGGCGTCGCAAAAGCCTATGGAGGTGCTATATTGTCCTCGTCTGGCGAAACTGCTAATCTGAAAGAAAGAGGCTATGATGCCTTTAGTCTACAGGAAGTGTTTAATCAAGCTTACACGGATAAAGAATTCAGTTGTAGATATTTCGCTATCGAATCCTATGATGATCTTTTTGCTAGCTTAGAGGTTATAAAGAATCAGTATGGAATAACAGATTCTATCAACTAAAACCAACTTATAGCTTTATGTGGGAAGAAAGTGATAATGCCTTGCATGCTACTTTTGAATTCAAGGACTTCATAGAAGCTTTTGGATTTATGACAGCAGTTGCGATGCTTGCCGAAAAACAAAATCACCATCCAGAGTGGAACAATGTGTGGAATAAGGTCAATATCAAACTGACGACACATGATGCAGGTAATACGGTAACGGACAAGGATAGAAAATTAGCTCAATCCATTAGTGATCTGATTGCTTCTTAGAAAAAATATATCGCTATGGAAATGACCAGCTTATTTAAAGATTATGATCGCCTAGTATTGGTTTTTATTGCGGCTTTCTGGATGTTACTTTTTCTACAGTCAGGTTTGGATAAAATTTTGGACTGGAAAGGAAATATTTCTTGGCTGAACGGACATTTCGAAAAATCAATCTTAGGAGGCTTTGTCAAACCTATGGTTGCAGTCTTAGCGATCACTGAATTGGCTGCGGGAGTTCTTTGTTTGATGGGAATGATACAGCTTATCGTTTCGGGTAAAAAGTTTATGTTGATACAAGGGTTATTATTGTCAATGATATCCTTGCTGATGCTCTTCTTTGGTCAGCGACTGGCTAAAGATTATGAAGGAGCAAAAACCATAGCAATATATTTTGCTGTGGCACTAGTGAGTGCAGTCGTGCTCAAAATGTTTTAATAATTCATGAAGAAAGAAATAAATATATTTAAAGAAGCACTGCTTCCCAAGGGGGGCTATAAAGGAGGTAAGAGCAAGGCAGAAGTGCTGAGCCAAATAGGAAAGAAAAAACTATACAAGCTATCTTCTAATGAAAATTACCTCGGCAGCTCACCCAAAGCACTAAAGGCAATCCGCTCAAATCTGGCTGGCCTTTCCATATATCCTGAAAGAACAGATGCAACACTAAGAAAAGCACTGGCTAGTTTCTATGGAGGCATCTTTTCTGCTGACCAGTTTATAACGGACAACAGTGGTGTTGCTCTGCTAGAAATGATAGAGAGAGCTTTCCTTGGTCCGAAGACAGAAATAATAATTTGCAATCCCGCTTTCAAGCCCTATCATATGTTCGCCAAAAAACTTGGTGCAGAAGTGGTAGATGTACCCCTCAAAGGCAAAAACTTTATTCTAGATATTCCTGGAATCCTGAAAGCCATAAATAAAAAAACAAGATTACTTTTTCTTTGCTCCCCTAATAATCCGACGGGTACCCACATACCTAAGTCCCAACTAGATGAGCTAATGCCCCAGCTTCCTCCCCATGTAGTCACTGTCTACGATGAAGTCTACTATCAGTACGCAGATGCGGAAGATTATACGACTGCCTTACCCTATGTAGATGCGGGTATGCAGGTGATAGGAGTCAATAGTTTTTCCAAAGCTTATGGCTTGGCAGGTATGCGTATAGGCTATGGCTATACTTCTGAAAAACTAGCAAGATATATTTCGCAAGTACATAGACCTTTCCAGATTAATACTCTTGCGATGGAGGGTGCTAAAGCGGCCTTGACTGATAAGTCTTTTATCAAGAAGACCGTGCAGCTTGTCTTGGAGGAGAAAAATTATATCTATAAAAGCTTGGACAAATTAGGTGTCAAATACTGGAAGACCCAAGCCAACTTTATTACCCTCAAGCCTAAAATGAAAGCTGATAAAGTAGAGGCTGCAATGCTAAAGCAGGGTATCATGGTCAGACCTGTAGCGAACTTTGGAGCACCGGGCTGTATCCGTGTCACTATAGGCGATAGACAAGCAAATGCGGCTTATCTCAAAGCTTTAAAGAAGGTCTTACAAGCCTAATCTTACAGGACTCTATTTCTATTATAAATATCTAAACCGAAAGTGTGAAATTGACAGGTGGACAAGCTACAGTAAGATCCTTAATAAAATCTGGAATCAAACAGATCTATGGGCTTCCTGGAGTGCAGAATGACTGGTTGTATAATGCCTTATATGATTATAGAGACGAAATCAAAGTCATACATACAAGACACGAACAAGGTGCGGGCTATATGGCGCTAGGTCATTACCTGGCTACAGGAGAAATGGCGGTCTATAATATTGTCCCTGGCCCGGGCTTTCTAAATAGCTGTGGAGCACTCAGCACTATCTGGGGGCTCAATGCAAAAGTGCTATGCCTGGTAGGTCAAATTCCCCAAAAGGTCCAAGGCAAGAAATTAGGAGTGCTGCATGAGATACCAGATCAGATGGGTATTATGCGCCGACTCACTAAGTGGGCTGATAATGTAACGAGCCCTGCCGAAGCGCCTACACTTATAGCAGAAGCTTTTTCGCAATTGCAGTCTGGCCGACCGAGACCTGTAGGTGTAGAAGTTCCTATGGATGTACTCTCCTCTGAGGAAGAAGTTTCCTTTGATGATTTTAAGATAAGTGGAGCAATGCCGCGTCTAGATAACGCGGCTCTAGAGTCCGCAACAGCTCTGATTGCCTCAGCAAAAAATCCTTTAGTCTTTGTCGCTGGGGGAGCTATGCATGCTTCAGCAGAAGTAATAGAATTTGTAGAGCATCTACAAGCACCCGTTTTTGCTTACCGAACAGGAAAGGGAATAGTCCCGAGCTCTCATTATCTGAGCTATCCAGTACCTGCTGCCCACAAGCTTTGGGCGGATTGTGATCTGTGCATCGCTTTAGGCTCCCATGCACGGATGCCCCTCATGAAATGGGGACAAGATGATAAGCTAAAGTTCCTAAGTATAAATGTAGATGCTTCCGCGCAAGATAGAATGCGAAAGCCAGATGTGGCTATAACAGCAGACTCCAAAGAAGCTTTAGTAGCTCTCAATAAAAAATTGAAAACAGCTTTTCCAGCTAGAGCAAGCAGAGAAATAGAAATGGAAAAATTTGCTGCGGACTGGGAAGAGCAAACTGCTTATCTAGAGCCACAGAAATCTTATCTCAGACTTATCAGAGAAGAGTTACCAGAGGATGGCATCTTGGTAGACGAGTTGACACAGGTGGGTTTTGCCAGTAGGATAGTGTGGGATACCGAGCAGCCGAGAACGTATCTATGTACGGGACATATGGGAACCTTAGGATGGGGCTTTCAGACAGCTCTAGGTGC
Source organism: uncultured Saprospiraceae bacterium (assembly GCA_938002665.1). Classification (GTDB taxonomy): domain Bacteria; phylum Bacteroidota; class Bacteroidia; order Chitinophagales; family Saprospiraceae; genus RFSX01. The sequence goes on from CALLAE010000014.1 coordinate 3,865, forward strand.
TAAAGCCGCTCGGCCAGAGGCTATGGTTATTGCGCTGGCAGGTGATGGAGGATTTATGTTCGGGGTGCAAGAGTTAGCAACTGCTGTACAACATAAGTTAGGCGTCATTGTACTATTATTCAATAATAACTTATACGGCAATGTCAGAAGCATGCAAGAGCAGTTATATGATAATAGAGTCATCGCGACTGACTTGCATAATCCAGATTTTGTAAAGATGGCAGAGTCATTTGGTGCACATGCCACCCAAGCAAATAGTATGGATGAACTGAGAGAAGCCATAAGAGCAGCAAAAGGAAAAGACTTACCGACTGTAATAGAAATTCCTGTAGCTAATGATTGGCCGAGTACAAATAGGTTTAAAGCTTTGGCGAAGGTTAGATAGATAACAGATAATTAGATAACAGATAATAGATAATTAGATAACAGATAACCTTTGAACCCATTAAACCTTTAAACCCATTGTACCCATTAAACCCATTAAACCCATTAAACCCATTAAACCCATTAAACCCATTAAACCCATTAAACCCATTAAACCCATTAAACCCATTAAACCCATTAAACCCATTAAACCCATTAAACCCA
>CALLAE010000015.1 GCA_938002665.1 uncultured Saprospiraceae bacterium
CACTGGTACCTTACTGTTACAATATTAGAAAGGAAAGAATATTTCTACTATCTTTTGCATTGGAAAAATAAACTATATGTCACTCACAAAACTCGTCTTTCTCTCTTTCTTAGCTTTATGCTTTTTTGTCTCATGTAAATCAGAGTCAAAAACTGAGACCCCTGTAGTAGACAGTGAAGTGCCAGCGCAAGAACCTACTGCACCTAAAGTCTTACAAGAAGCCTCTCTGGATCTTACTCAGTATGGTATTGCTAATAATCATAAGAACGTATTAGGTGGCCTGAAAGTAGGGGATAAGGCTCCAGATTTTTCCCTATATAACTTTAGAGGTAAGGTGGTCAATCTGAGTCAAGAGTTAGATAAAGGCCAAGTTATCCTAGTCTTCTATCGTGCAGACTGGTGTCCCTATTGTTCTGAGCATCTTGTAGAATTCAAAGAGAAACTTAGAGAGATCAATGAATACGGAAATACGACTGTCATTGCAGTCAGCCCTCAGAGTAAAGCCTATACCGCTGAAATGGTGAAAGAAAATAGATTTATATTTCCTATCCTACATGATGCTGGCCATACTGTTATGAAAAAGTATAAAGTTTTCTTTCACGTAACTGATGACTATGCTGAGAGGGTCAAGAAATATACTGGAAAGACGATTGAGGAAATGAATGGAAATAATGAGCCTGTGCTATGTGTTCCAGCTACCTATATAATCGGTCAAGACATGAAAATTAATTATGTCCACTATGACCCTGATTATACTCAGCGGGCAGATATAAAAGAACTTTTAGCTAACTTATAAGTACTTCAGTTCTAGCAGCTTTGTAGCTATAGCTTGATGAACTTAACTATGGTTCTTTCTTCTTGGTTATCGAATTCTAGATAGTAACATCCTGCCTCTAAAAGAGAAAGGTCCAGCGCTCCATTATCAGTAACATTTTCTGTATGGACAAGACGACCTTGTGAGTCATAACAACTCAGCTTGGTATTGCTTTTCAGTTTTGATAGATAGATAATACCAGTAGATGGATTAGGAAAGAAGCCTAGCTGCTCGTCTCGTACTTCTTTGTTGTCCACCCTCACGTCCAGTAAGTTAATCAGTTCAGCATTAAATACCTCCTTTGTCTCTGTTGATTGTAGCCATGCGACTGCATACCCTTCTGTGATATCCATGTCATCAGGTAATTCCATTTTAACAAATTTTCGTGCCGTACCATTTTCACTTAGATCTATGCTGGTCTCAAAGTAGGTCTTCTGAACTAAGTCCAGTACACTTTGCGACTGCCATTCTTCTGCGATACCATCCTCGATGAGAGCGACTCTGAGAACATGATTGGGATTCTGGATGAGACTCGGTGCAGTAACATCTATCCATGCTTCATAAAATGATCCCTTTACCTCAGACCCATAGAATACTAAGGACATAGGGACCCTTATGGTTTTTAGTTCCTCTACTATAGGGCGGTAGAGGCTTACTATGCTATTAGAAAAATCTCCAGCTGCTACTTTCAGGCCACCATCAAAGACCACTGTAGGGAAACCCAAGATATTATAGAGATCCATTTTATCTTGCGTCGTAGCTGTCTCATAGTCATCATTTCTATGATAGGAGACGGACACTACTGGCTGGCTCTCTGCTATCAGATCTTTGACACCTAAGGCAGCCCCTGGGCAGAAACTACACCAAGTACCAGTGAATTTCTCAATTAAAATATTATCCTTCGGCACGAGCTTTAGGACATCTAGATTTTTACTCAGCTCATCATTAGCAGGTTGCTGATCATCTGCTGTAGCAATAGTGAGGTCTAGAACATACTCACCCTCTACTCCTTCCCAGTTGCCAAAATCAATCGTTCTTTTTTCTCCTATATCTAAGTCTATAAATTCCTGACTATAAGTTTCTATGATATCCTGGCCGAATCTTTCTTTCAGTACACAGGTGACAGTACCTGCAATAATTTCTGTGCTTCCATTTTCAATAACGCCTGAGATAGGGACGATAGTCGTAGGCTCTACTCTCTCAGGTGCTTCGATTTCTATAGCTACTGCGTCTATGCTAGGCTGGTAATAAACTCTCATGTTGTCATACCGCGCATAATTAGCAGTGGATGTGTTGCCTTGTACAGAAATGGCAAATTGAAAATTTTCAGAGCCTACGTCATCATTCCCTACAGTCTTGCTGACCTGCTGGATAAGGGTAGAGGTTTCTTGCCACCGCTCTATCTCATTCCAGGTCTGTCCTCCATCACTAGTAGTCTCTAGAACCATGTAGAAATTAGGAGAAGCAGGAAACTCTACATAATGTCGAAACTCAATCGCTACAGCAGGTAGGCCCTCAGTATTTATCACAGGAGATATGACTCGGGTAAGATCATTGCCTGAGCTAGATCCACTCCACAGAAATGCCATCTCTCCTGGATCACCGCCAGCAGAAGTAGAACTATAGAAATTCCAGAAGGATGGAGAAGTAGAGCTATTGGTCCATTTGTATTCGTAATCTATTATTTCACTAGGGCTTTCCACCACATCTACATAGAAGTCCTCGTAATATAGAAAATCGTCTTCTAGATGATAGATGATATCACTTGCCCTAGTAGTTCCTAGTCCACTAGAGTTCTCTGGTGTTATGGTGTAGCTGATGGAACCTTGGATATCTAGTAAGTCCTTAAAGATACTTTCATTGCCAGGTATAATAAATACTTTGCCATCAGATCGCTCTACCGTGTAGGAGTCGACAACCATATCAAAAAAGACTCCGCTGGCACCGACCTCTGGTGCTTGCCAAGTGAGGGTGGCCTCATTGCCATTTTTTTCTATTGTGATATCAGCTACTGGCCCTGGAACATCTAGTCCTATCCATATCTTTTCTGAACTAGTAGAATAGCCTTGCCCAGCAGAGTTGGAGCAGGAAACATCGAATTTATAGAAGCCTGGCTTTGGCACTTCTATGGTAGTAGTTGTGCTGTTACCTATTACTGGGCTGGCAATGCTGAATATTTTTGTGCCTGCATTATAGAAGTCTGTATTTAATAATTCCTGGAGCGGATCACCATCAGCTTCTAGGCTAGGATTTGTCCAGCTGGCTTGCGCGGTGTTGCTGCCATTAGAGTCAGGTGTAATTACTAGGTTGTGTATTGCTGTAGGAATATCACTCTGGAAGGGTTCTTCATAGAGTATAAGATTATCTAGATTGATGATGTGACCATTGTCACCAGTCATCCTGAAGACTAGATTTTTTTCTCCCTGATAGGCACCTAAGTAGATATCTACTTGCTCGTAGGTGGTATTAGTTACTGCATAGGAATGAATGTTTATAAAAGTGTCAAAGTCTCCTTCTTTCTCTAGATAGCCGATATGGAGCTCTGGCACAGTCGTGGAGATAAAGGATAAATTAATGGCAAGGATGTCCACTTCCATTTTCTTTATTCGACCCAGGTTCCAGACTGGAGTAGCGAGCATCAGTGGTTCGTCAGCGTCACTTTGTTTGAATAGATCCATCTTGTCATCATTATGTGTGACATAGTCAAAGATGTATTCGCTATAGGTCAGCCAGCCTGCTGGAAACTCATCAAACTCTTCCACTAGGAATTGGGCAGAAGAACAGCTAAGTGTAAAGATTGTAAGGAGGATAGTGAGCAGATGTTTCATCGTTGGTCTTTTAATTTCTGTATTAAATTACCAAAAATGCCTTACATGCCGCAGCTTTTTATTCTACTCTATACCAGTATTGATTCCTTCCTAGTGCTTCTATGCCTATGTAGCCTCTGACTTTAAGCTTGTCATTAGTTTCCATACTCATCTTGCACTTATAGGTTTTGCCATTTTCTGGGTCCATGATAGTGCCTCCACTCCAGCTATCATTTTGTGGTGCAAGGCCTTCTAGTACTACCATTCCTATTAGAGGTTTGTTTTTCTTTTTACCTTTGCAGGCTTCACATAAAGTGTCTGGTGCCTTTCTTAGCAGCTTAGAAATCTTACCATATATCTTTCCATTTTCTTCATAGATCTCCACGTGTGATTTCGCTTCGTCAGTGACATCATCTATTGTTTTCCAGATGCCTATTGGAGTCTGAGCATTACCAGCTAGGGTAGTAACTAGGGTGAGCAGAACTAGAGAAAAGAATTGTTTACATATCATAATAAGGTCATTTTGAAATAGTAATTAGCTTACTGAAAAAAGTGAGACAACTAGTCATCTAGTGTCTCACTTTGTAACTATGTTTTATTCTGGAAATCTTTGCTCTTTGAGTCTTGTTATGCTTTTAATCTTAGCCTCATTACCTTTTTCAGTGTATAATCTGATGAGGTAGTCATAAAGGTCTTTCCTAGGATAATCCATTTCTACTAGCTTTTCAAATTTTTTGATAGCTGCATCATTGTCTTTTGCTAGGTTAGCAAACACAGCACTGGTGAAGAGAAAACTGGTATCCATAGGCATATGTCTAGGGTAATCTATCTCTAGGGCATTGAGCTCTAGAGCTTTGTCATAGCAGGTATAAGCTGTCTGATAATCTTCATTTTCGTAGCTCTTATTTCCGATTTCTGACATCTTTATTTTTGTCAGGTAGAGTTCAGTAAGGATATTGTGTCTCAGTTTCATTCTCTTATCGGCAGCTAAGGCCGCACTAAAATCTGAGATGACACCTTCAGAGAATGCGACTGGATCCTCTTGGTCTTGATTTCTTAGAAGGAGGCTTGAGACCTTGGCTTTGGAAAAGTAGGCTTGTGCATCTGGTCTGTAATCTTTTTTTGAGAAAAGGGTGGTGATCAGATTTTGAGCTTCTTCTAGTTTTTCAATGTTTTTTTCTGCTTCAAATGAACCAATCAATTTGCTTACTTGATTTAACTCAGAGGTTTGAGCATAGCCCAAGTTAACAAAGAGTCCAAAGAAGGAAATAATTAAGTACTTCATAGTAAAACAACAATTTATAGTTAATAATTAAATTATCAAGAATTGAATAAAGCTGAGTGGATTTCCTACTCTAGCTTTTATTGAAATACAACTCTACAGGGACGCGAATGTATTAAAGACTTATCTAAAAATCTTGTTAAAACTAATACACTGCCAGACTTTCAACTTGTAAACACGTCTATATACCGTATCCAATATTTTAATTTGATGAGAATGGAAATCGTTACAACCATTTAGTAAATCAAATAGCTATTTTTGCAATTTTATAATAGTAAATAAATTCATAATGTATAAATCACTAATAATAGCATTGTTATCTCTGACCTTTGTCTCTTGTGATCCTGCTACTATGCAGAAAGTCTTGGACTCAGTCTCAGAAGCACCACTCACGGATCTAGATATTTCTAAGGGACTAAAAGAAGCTCTTCAGTTCGGTGTAGATAATAGTGTCAATTTCTTATCTGCAGAAGATGGTTATTACAAGTCTGTATATAAAATCCTACTTCCGGATGAGGCTAATAAGGTCATAGACAAACTTTCTTTTATACCAGGTTTTAAGAATCTAGAAGCAGAATTAGTCAAGAAAGTGAATAGAGCAGCAGAGGATGCAGCTAAGAAGGCGGGACCTATCTTCCTAGATGCCATAAGAGGTATTACTTTCAATGATGCTATGAATATCCTGATGGGAGACAAAAATGCGGCTACTCAATATCTTAATAGTAGAACTTATAATAGTCTGTATGCAGAATTTAAACCTGTACTGGTCAACTCTCTAAATAAATTTGGGGCATTAGACTTATGGACTGATGCTACTAAGAAGTATAATTCTATCCCTCTTGTCAGCGACGTGAATACGGACCTAGCTGATCATATCAATACAAAGGCGCTAGTGGGTTTGTTTGATTTAGTGGAAAAGAAAGAGGAAGGAATCAGAGCAAATGTTTCTGAGAGAACAACCAGTATTCTAAAAAGAGTATTTGCAAAGCAAGATGGATCTTAGAGCTGAACCCATATGATGTGGAGTCACCCACAGATAGGTATATCCTGTTTGTGATATGAATGATTCTGAAGAAAATATTGCTTACTTAGACTCATACAAAAAATGTAATTATTTAGAGCCATCCTTACGGGATGGCTTTTTTTTGTCCACAGCCCCATTAAAGAAATATTTAGGCTAGGTTCTGAATTCAAGTTGCTTATATAGAAGGTATCCTTAAACTAATATCTTACGACCTAAAGTATAATGATAGTATGTAGCTAAAATGACCTAATAGAAAAAATTAATGAATAGCCTTTCCTGCTAGATCACATGCCTGCCGTTAGCCTCTTGACAACCTCAAATTCTGAAAGAAAAACTTTTGCCAATACTCTCAATACTGTGTACGCTGGAATAGCAAGTACCATACCAGCAACTCCACCTATCTTGGCACCCATCAGTACTACAAGAAATATTTCTAGAGGATGTGCCTTCACACTACGAGAGAATATATTAGGCTGCACTAAGAAATTGTCTAGTAGTTGCATAATGGCAAAAACGACTATCGTCTTAATAATCTTGGGTAGCATGACATCATAGAAGCCCACGTCCAGATTAGAAGAGATTACGATTAGCACACCGAAAAGATTGCCGAGGATAGGACCTATGTATGGAATCAGATTAAAGATTGCAAAACAAAAAGCCATCAGTAAGGCATTCTTTATGCCCAGTAATTTAAGAATTAGTGTGGTTACTAAAGTGATGATAAGGGCCTGAGCCAGAAGTCCAACAAAATATCTTATGAGTAACTTAGAAGAATCCTCTATGGCATGATTAGCTTTTTCTTCTTGTCCATTAGGTACTAGAAAGGTCACCATTTTAGTAAATAGTCCTTTCTCTTTTAGGAAGAAAAAGGCAATAAAGAAAACTGATAAAAGAGTGATTAAGATGTTGCCAAAAAATCCGACAAAAGATCCTAACAGCTTGGGGATCTTAGCAGGATTGAAAAAGTCAAACATGTTGTCTTTGAAGCCCGTAAAAATATCTTTTGAATCTGTCTTTTCTTCTACAAGGGCTACAGGGGGTTGGTTGACATTGATAACAAGATCTATTCCGGTATCAGACAGCGTATCACCTTGAAGCCGCAGTAATGAATCTAGCCTGACCACAGTAGTCTGTAATTCTTGATTAGGTTGTTGTTCGTTATTCTCAGTCGGGTCTAGTTCTGGTGCCATGAGACCTTTCTCATCTAGCCATGCTTTTACATCTCCTATGGGTTCTTCGAGCCCTGCCATAATTTTTTGGTAGTCGAGTCCAGCAAGGTTTTTTGCCTGATCTATCAGGGGTGGAAAAAGTATACGAACTAAAAGTAGCACCCCTAAACCAAATACAAACAATGTCAGACCCGCTGATAAACTCTTAGACATGAATCTACCAAGGAAATTATTGAGAGGTGCACCTATCATAGACACTACCCAGGCCATAATAATATAACTCACTATATCAGCAAAGAAATAGAATAGTGCCCCTACTATAATAAAGGGTATGGCATAAAGTGTATATTTCCTTAGCATAGGCATATAAGCCCTAAACTACTAAATTCCTAGAAGTGTTGCATGACATTAGCTTTCATTGCTTCTATTCCCTCAATGTCTACTGGTAGGCTACCATCTAGAAGACGATTTCCATCCTCGGTAATGACAAAATTGTCTTCTACTCGTATACCGCCAAAAGACTTATTTTTTATCAATACATCATAATTGATATAGTCTTTGTACATACCTTGGCTATGAAAGTGATCTATCAGAGTCGGGATGATGTAGATTCCAGGCTCTATAGTCACACAGTAACCTTGCTCAAGCTTGCGGCCTAGCCTCAGTGACTTCAGTCCAAAGTCTGATGACTTATCTTCAGGATGCTCGTAGCCAACATATTCTTCGCCTAGATTTTCCATATCATGCACATCTAAGCCTATCATGTGACCTAAGCCGCACTGAAAGAACATGGTATGAGCTCCTGCAGCTACTGCCTCTACTGGGTCTCCCTTCATCCAGCCTAAAGCTATCAGCCCTTCCACAAGAGTCTGTGCCGATGCTAGATGTACTTCTTTGAAAGCTATACCTGGCCCCGCTATGCTTACCGCCTTGTGATAGGCTGCTAAGACGATGCTGTACATTTCTTTTTGCAAGGTGGTGAATTTCTCACTACTGGGGAAAGTCCTCGTTATATCAGCACAATAACCATTACTCAATTCGATGCCGCCATCGTATAGCACCATCATGTTTTCATCTAGTTGATTAGAATAATTATGATTATGTAGAATCTCCCCCTTAGTGGTGAGAATAGGACTGTAAGCCCACTCTAACTGATGATTCCACACATACTTACTGGCTACTGATACTAAGTCATACTCATGCAGACCTGGTCTGCAGGCTTTCATTACAGCTTTGTGCATGTTCCCTGTATGTACTGCAGCCTCTTCCATAAAGGATAGCTCCTCTTCGGATTTGACATTTCGTTGTTTGATTACAGCTGCTCTCAGAGTAGCAGAGGGACTCTGGTTTTGCTCGTCTAGGAGATGAGAAAGGATAAGCGTATGCTCTGCTCTGTATGGTGGAAGGAAATGAATTTTGCCTTTGAGTTTATCTTGCAGATTAGCCAGAGGTTCCACAGAAACTATACCTGACTGCTCAGCTTTTTCCTGAAGGCTCATCATAGGACCAGTCCAGACTATATCATCTAAGGAGATTTCATTCCCAAACAATGTTGTTTTGCCAGTTGAAACATCTATAAGTGCAATAAGCTTAGCATTAGCAATTCCTATATAATAGAGAAAGGTGCTGTCTTGCCTGAACTTATAATAATTGTCTTTAAAATTTCGAGGTGAATTCTCATTGCCTATTAATAAGATCTTCCCTTCTGTAATTTCACTAGAAAGAATTTTTCTTCTCTGAATATAGGTATTTGCTGAAAATGGTAGAGGTAAGTTAGTCATAAACAAATTGAGTATTTAGGGTATTTGTCCATGAAAGTTGAGACGACAAGTTAATAATTTCCTCAGAAGAATAATTAATTAATCTTCTAAAGAATGTCGCCTGTCTTATATCTTGTACATTTAGTCTTTGTAATTGGATTAACAACAGTTTTTAGCTGATATTAATTTAATAGATACAGTTTTCTAAAGCGATCAAACCAACTAAGCTATATGATTAAAGTCGATCAAGTTACTAAGACTTACAATCTCAGTAAGCAGCAGAAGAAAGAATTACAGACAACAGCCCCTTCTATCAATGCCGTCAATAATATCAGTTTCCAATGTCAACCAGGTAGAGTTTTTTCTCTTCTTGGTCCTAATGGGGCAGGTAAGACAACGACACTAAGAATGATGTCTACTATTCTAGGTCCCACCTCTGGTGACATAGAAATCTGTGGACATAGCGTCAAGGCAGAGCCACAGAAAGTTAGAAGTAAAATAGGTTTTCTTACAGGCTCTACTAATCTCTATGATAGACTGAATCCCTCAGAGATAGTCGAATATTTCGCGAAGTTGCACGGCATGGATAAGAGATTTTTTGAGCAAAGAAAAGATATGCTTTTTACCCAGCTAGGCGTCCATGAGTTCTCGCAGAAAAGAATAGGACAGATGAGTACAGGTATGAAACAGAAAGTTTCTATTGCTAGAAGCATGATACATGATCCAGAGGTGGTCATCTTTGATGAGCCTACTTCTGGCCTAGATGTTATTACGGCTAATAGTATCATCGATCTTATCAGACGATGTAAAGATGAAGGAAAGACCGTGATCTTTTCTTCTCACATTATGAGTGAAGTAGACCTTCTCTGTGATGACCTTGCTATCATTGCAAAAGGAGATCTTATTTATAACAATACCATGGAGAACTTCAGAACAGAAAATCACAACACTTCCCTGACAGAAGCCTTTATAAATATTGTTTCGGAGCAAACCCATTCCACCACCCTCTAACTAAAATCGGATGAACACCATACTGACAGTATTTAAAAAAGAACTAATAGATACTCTTCGAGATAGGAGGACTCTCATCACTGCTATCATCATGCCTGCGGTAGCGATACCTTTTCTGATGTATGGCATGACTTTCATGATGAAAACTATCATGGCTAAAGAAGAGGCTAAGAAATTAAAGTTAGCCCTGCTGGATGCGCCTTCTGATTTTATGTCTTCTATAGATACTTCTAAAATAATGCTGGTAGATGGTATGACAATGGAGACGGGTAGAGATGGTATCTTAAGTGATAGTCTGGATGCTATGATTGCTTTTATTGGCGATTTTGCTCAGCAGCAGACAGATCTCAAAACCACTAAAGTTAATATGTGGTATAAGTCCACCAATATGACTGTCAAAAGTAGGATGACAGATATCGTAGAAGCCTATGAAAAAACCCTTCTGGATGGGAGGATAGAGAAACTGGATATGTCAGCCTCTACGATAGACCCTCTGGATCTGACTCGCTATGATATTGCACCTAAGAAAGAATTTTTAGGAAAGACAGCAGGCGGATTTTTGCCTTATATGTTTATCATCTTTTGTTTTATGGGCTGTATGTATCCAGCCTTAGACTTAGTGACAGGGGAGAAGGAAAGAGGCACTATAGAGACGCTACTGACTGTTCCCGCTTCTAGATTTAAGATTCTCATGGGTAAGGTTATGACCATATCTATTATGGGTCTTGCTGCAGCTATAATGGGGATAGTAGGAATGGTGGTAGGTGTCAAGTTGCTTCCTGATATGCCGGAAGATATGTTTGAAGTACTGAATAATATTGTGAGTACTAAGTTTGTACTGATGTTATTACTCATGCTGATACCTCTCTGCGTATTTTTTGGAGGAATTCTTTCTGCCATGGTCATAAGGGCTAGAAGTTTTAAGGAGGCACAGAGTATAGTATCTCCTTTTACTTTCATTATAATTCTTCCTGCCGCTATGGCCATGATACCTGGAATAGATATGAGCTGGAAGACAGCCCTGGTACCTATACTTAATATAGCGCTGGCTACTAAAGAAATCATTGCGGGCACCATGGATAGTGGCATGTATATAGCCATAGTTTTGTCACTGGTTGTTCTGGCTGTGATAGCTGTACTGTTTAGCCATAATCAGTTCAGCAAGGAGGGGATGGTGCTTAAGTAGCGTTTGCTGGAATAATGCATAGTTTCTAGGATTCCTTATTAGTTTTGTTGCATAAAATGTGACAATATGCGCTTATGGACAGTCTTAGTTTTTTCTCTATTGTTAATTGTTGCTTGTAAGAATGATAGAGCCGCTACGGTAGCTCAAAAGGTGGCCACTCAGCAAGTAACAGAAACAGTAGAAATGTTACCTGAAGTCAGTCGAGAATTATATGCTTCATTAGACAGATTAAGAATCAGGTCTGACTCTTCTCTCAATGCTAAAACTGTAGTCACGATATCTGAAAGAGATACCCTTCTCTTTCTTAACCAAGCCTCAGTAGAGCGACTAGCAATGAAGCTGAGAGGACAATACTATTACGAACCCTGGCTAAAAGTCAAGCACCCTAAGTCAAAGAAAGTAGGCTGGGTCTATGGTGGCGCAGTCAAGTATGACTCCTCAGTGCTCAAAGATAGTCTACGCAAGTCAGCTCCAGTTATGCAACAAATCTATTCTGATGATCTAGAATGGGAGGGGACGGTGCCTACGGCCTGGAGTACGGCAACTATTTCTAATGCTGAAAATTTTAAAATCTTTTTGCTGAATTTCAAGGAGATGGTCCGTAATGATGAAGTGAATAAAATAGCGGACCTCATTCGGTTTCCAATAAAAAACTTGGAGAATAGACAACAATTTAGAGATAACTATGCCCGTATTTTTTCTGAGCCGATGAAAGCCGCTGTGAGAAATCAACGTCTAGATAGGATTTTCAGGAATAGTGGTGGTGCATCTATAGGGGATGGGGAGATATGGTTTCATCAGATAGGAGAAGCTTACAAGATAGTAGCTATTAATTTTAAAGGTAGAGACGACCTGAAAAATGAGCTGATGTTACGCCTGTCTAATACTTATCTGCCAAGTAATCAAGAGGGACAATTTTCATTGAAGGCATTTAAGATCAAAGAGTATCTAGAACTCACTTTGAATCAGAAAGGCCTAGGTGGAGCGGATAGGACACAGAGCTTAGGCAAGTATACTTATGAAAGTAGCCAGAATGGTGCACATAGGTTTTTTCAGGAAACACAAGATAGTCTGAAAAGGAGCTTGTTGTTCAGGGAGAAAGAAGGCTTGCTAGAATTACAAGTGGTGGGAGGTGGAGAGCCTAGACTAGAAGATATTCTTTTTATAGTGGGTAACTAACTTATACTGCTATAGAAGTCTAGGAACTTTTGGTAAGGTTTTGTTTTTGATTTCTTGCCAGATTTGTAGAAGCTTAGTTTTAGTTTTAGTTTTTCCTTTTTTGGAAGCAGAGCCAGCATCCTGCTGATGGTTCCTTTGTTGCCGTCTATAATAGCAATATGTGACGGGATGAGTTCTTGAATAACTGATCTATAGTACAAGAAATGTGTACAGCCCAGTACCACAGAACTATAGTGTTCCCAGGCTACAGTCTCCATTTTTCTCTTTAGGTATTTTCTGACTGACTTAGAGTCCATCTTCATGTCTTCAGCGTAGCGTACTAATTTTTGTAGTGAGAGGAGGTCCACTTTGTCAGATGCTTTGAGATCGGCTATGAGGTCTATGAGTTTCTGCTCTTTGAGGGTGAGCTTAGTGGCGCAGACTAAGATTCTATTTTGTTTGGTTTTGCCTTTTGAGCGCTCAGCGGCGGGCTTGACAGCGGGCTCCATTCCTATGATAGGAAACTCGTACTTTTTTCTTAAGGACTTTATGGCAACACTGGTGGCTGTATTGCAAGCCACTACCAGAAGGTCTATATTTTTTTCAGAAAGAAACTCTGCTGCAGATAGTACTAGTTCAGAGATTTCCTTTTTCTTTTTTGTACCATAGGGTACATTTTTCGTGTCAGCGTAGTATATGTAATGTGCATGTGGATAGACTTTAATGGCTTCGTGTAGGACAGTAAGGCCGCCTATTCCAGAGTCAAAAAATCCTATCCTCATGAATATTGTTGCTTTTTGAAAATTAAAAGTTGGCTCTAATCTAAATTAAATCGTTCAGTAATATTTTCTACTTTCATAATTATAATTAAAACTGCACCACTCATGAGGCTTTCCATCTGTCTAGGAATCTTTTTATATGTTTTTATTTCAGCTTGCTCTAGCCCTCAAAAGAGTTTTGATAAGGGGGATTATGAGAAAGCTTATAAGAGTGCTCTGAAGAATATAAAGAAAGGAAAGAAGAGCAGAAAGGATAAAGTCCTTCTTAATAAGTCTTTCAATGAGCTTGTGAAGCAAAAATCTAATGAGGCTGAAAGATATCTGAGAAGTAATGATTTAGGGGATTGGGAGATGGCTTATCTGGAGTATGATGATTTACTAGATCTCTATTATGATGGTAAAGTACAGCTAGATAATAGTCATGATGCTAGATTAGCAATTATACAAAGAGAGCAGGATACCCTAGGGGTGGATATCGCCCGTAACTATTACGAACTGGGTAGCATGAGTATGGATGGTTATTATGAGGAATATAATAAAGCCTATGCGCAGGATGCTTTTTTATATTATGAGAAGACAGCCCTTTATGACGCTGATTATCCCGCTATAGATTCTCTGCGGGAAGATGCTTTCGATCTTGCAGTGGTGAATGTCCTAGTAGAAGTAAATGCACCCTTCGAAAGAATCTACGAATGGGAGATAGATAGACGCTTTTCGGATATAGAAAGAGAGAGTGAGGGCTTTTATGAGATTAGTTATGAGCGCAATCTAACTAATGTAGACTGTACACTAGAAGTAGATTTTTCCAGTATAGATTCTTATGCGAGTGAAGATAGATCTGCTCAGAGATTTTCTGAGGAGATAGAAGACGGATATGAGACTAGGGTAGATACTTCAGGAAACTCTACCAGGGTGCCTCTTTATAGAACTGTGACTGGAGAAGTGACAACTATTAGAGAGATACTGACTTATAGATGGCGGGTAGCAGTAAGTGTATTTGGGTCGAGGGATTTTTGCGATTTCAGGAATAGGAATTTTGAGACACAAGAGGAAACCTTTCGAGAAAGGTATGAGATCAGCGGTGATAGAAGAGCTATTCCTAGTGGCTATGAGAGTAGCCGAGGTGACTTTGATGATGAGGATGATATAGTGGATGAGATGATAGATGACCTCTATCGTGAGATTTCTAACTACTATTTTTAGCTATAGGCGTAAACGAATGAAGCACCGCCATTTCTGACAGTGCTTCTCCACTTTTAATACCCTTAATTAAAAATAAATTGAGAAAATTAAAATAACATCCTTAAATATTAGTAACACAAATCTATTCTATACCTAGAGTTGTTTTGACATTTGAAACACTACTCGCAGTCTACTTGTAGACTACACATGCTCTACATTAAATTATATTATTATATTTAAATACTTGACAGTCAAAGTATTATGTATTAAAAGTTAATGCAACCTTAGGTTTTCATAACCGAAATTGTAGTGCTAATCCTAGCCCAAGCCTTGAATTTGCTTGTTGTACTTTATTACTGCTCTGGTTGATGTTGGAAAGATTATGCTTAAAACTAGTATAAGCCATAACACCTAGACGGTCAGTCAAGTTGTATCCAATGTTTAGTCCACCAGTCAAAGAGCTGGAAATTCTAGATTTGAAATAGTCTGGCTGTGCCACAGGTGTAAAACTGGAATCAAGTAACATCCCTTCAAAATCATAATGTAGATTGTAGATCCCACCTAGGTCAATTCCGTAAGTGAACTTGCCAAAGTCAGATTGATAGCCAATCAGTAGTGGAATACCGACTGTTCTGTAAGTATTCCATACTTTCCATATTTTATTTTCTTGTATTTGGACTGGGGCATCTCCGTAAATATAGATGGTTGTATCAGACTGTGTGATCACCTCCAGTAACTGATTGGGACGAATTTCAGTACGTTCTATAGTTTCTCTTCGGTCAAATCTTTCTCTTATCGCACTAAGCTCTACACCTGTTTTTAAATAGAGTCCACTTCTAGTAAGAAATTTTAATCTTAGCCCTGCTCTATATCCTTCTAATTGGGTCTGTGTAGCATCGCGCTCTTCTTTGTATTCTAAGTTTTCAGAAGTGGCAGAGAACCGATTATTAACGTAGTCTACTGAACTATATATTTCAGCATATAGCGGATGGATTTTTTTTCTGTGGTCGTAGCATTGTATTTTATCATTTCTGAGAATGGCAGGATGCTGATAATCTAGGTATGCAGGTTCATTGATTACAATAGAAGCAATAGAGTTTAGTACACTTTTCTGAGCTATTGCAGTCTGCTTGATTTGCTCTCCACTATTTTGTTTTATTGTCTTTGTAGTCCTTGCAGTAGAAGTATTATGTTCAACAGGTAGCGGCTTACCTATAAGGGATGTTGTTACTGTTTTTTGCTCTGAAGAATTGTTAGTGTTGACAGAGCTTGCCTTTCTGATTGTTGTAGAGGAACTGTTCGATTTTAAGTTAGTCGATTGGCTTAGTGTTTTATTCTTGTTTCCTTTTAATGTTGTCTTGCTGTAATCAGAGTTTTTTCTCGTAGTAGTTATTTGATTTATATTGTTATTGGACTTCTCTTCGAGAACTTCTGATATATCTTTGTTTGTTACAGGTTGTGCTTCTGCTTGTGGAATATTTTTAGTTACACTAGTGTTCTGTTCTGAAATATATTCTGAGCTTAGGCCAGAATCAGAATTCATGTTGCTCAGATACAATGACACAACTATACCCACAATTACAATTAGAGAAAGAAGCTTTACACTATTGAGCCAGCCTGCTTTTCTGCGTTGGGTTTTGTTAATGGCTGCCCATAGCTGGTCTTTATCGATCTCTGTTTTGTGATCGTACAGCGAATCTTTAAATAACTGATCTAAACGGTCTTGATCCATTGGTCACTATTTTTTAACGCTTGTAATTTTTTTCTTAAAATCTGTTTAGCTCTAGAAAGATTAGAGCGGGAGGATACGGCTTCTATGTTTAGCATTTCTCCTATTTCCTTGTGACTGTAGCCTTCTATAACCGATAGGTTAAATACTTGTCTGTATCCATCTGGTAAGGATTGTACTACCTTCATTAGGTCATCATGGCCCATCTTTGCCATCACATCTGCAGAAACAGCAGGTCTATTATTGATATCAACAGTCAAAGTTGAGACCTCTAAGTTTTTTTTCCTTAGAGATCTCAAAGCAACATTTACAGTGATTTTTCTCATCCAGGTTGACAATGCCCCTTTATTAGGATCATAAGTCTTGAAGGACTTAAATACTTTAATAAAGGTTTCTTGTAAGACATCCTGTGACTTAGTCTCGTCTCCTGTATACCTTAAGGCTACAGAATATAAAAGCTCAGAATAGTTATCCACTAGCGCGCGCTGGCAAGACGCTTGTCCTTGTCGACAACCTGAGATGATTTCTTCTGTTGTAAATTGCTTTTTCAACTTTTGATGCTTGCTCTTTATTATTGTTTTAGTCCTATCAATATTTCGACCCAGTCATCGCAGCCAATTATCTCGAAAGGATCAGATAAAAAGGTATCGGGATTTATGTCGCTATCAAAGGCAGCATTAGGATCGTCTGGGTCCATGTATGGAAGTAGTTCATAACCGTCTGGAACTTCTATTCCTATCTGATATTCTCCTTCCTGCAAAGTAAAGTTGTAAGCGCCATTAGCATTTGTGGTGGTAGTTTCTAATAGGTTCCCACTACTATCGTACAAGCTTACAGTGACGCCTTGTAAGGTTCTTTCTAATGGAAAATCATAAATATTATCATTTCCTATTATCGTATCCACCCATACTGTTCCTTGTACAGCAGCTTCTGGAAAGCCGAAGAAGTCTACCGTAAATTCACCCGTGCAACCAGAGCTGTCTGTAATCGTTATAGTATAAGTACCCGGTGCTGGTACATCAAAATATTGTCCTACCTGCCCATCCTCCCATGCTATCTCAAAATCTCCATTAGAAATACAATCCGCTTCTATAGAGCCTATGTAGTTTGGACCTTCGCAGTCAACAAAAGAGGCTATGTTACAGTCTAATCCAGAATTCTCTATATTAAAATCTTCTTCACAGATGAGATCTCCTTGTTCGTTTATAAGTCTGTAGCTATAGGCTCCTTCTTGCAAATCTTCTACGGCAACCCATGGAAAAAAATCAATAGAGCCAAAGATCTCACCATCATTATATGTCTCAAGAATATAGCCATCCCACTCAAGAGAATCTGTAGTGCCTATATTCAAAGAATAACTACCATTGCTATTTCCACAAGATGCATTTCTGACTGTTGCTGGATTGCAATCTATATTTCCATCCCAGAACAAGCCCGCGTCATAGCTATACTCTGAGGTGCCATCTACTGTAAATAGGACAGTGTTACCGTCAGTATCCACATCACTGTCTATAGCTGTATTTGTGCCTTGTCCTTGACTAACAAAAACATACCCAGTAGGTCTACTAAAGTTGAGCTGGTAGTCTCCTGCTTCAGCTCTGAAAGAATAATATCCATCACCAGGACTGGTAGCGACAGATTCTGTAGCTACCCCATCTCTATGTAAAGTAACTCTAGAGAAATTAGGCGGAGTCTGTCCTTGATCTAAATCATCTCTGATGCCGTCATTGTTGGAATCGTTCCATACATAACCTGAAATAAGAGACTCATTTAATACTTGGTCTAACTGTACTCTGAAAGAGCCCATGATTTCTATCGGCTCTCCATTAGGTGACTCTAATGAGCCCATAAATTCCCCTTCTATATAGTTGCCTTCATTAGGCTCGTAAGGATCATATATAGTGCAAGTCACAAGATCACATGCAGATTCTGATGGATTAGTATTTCCACAGACACCTGAGAGTCCTGAAGCAGCCTGTCCAGCAGCAATTCTTTTGACGACAACATCTCCTGCCTGGGGGTTGTCTAGTAGTAAAGTCACATTATCGTTTTGGGCATTAGAATCTAAAATTCTCAGTTGACTATTTATGAGTCTTGCTTCTGGAGTTACTAAGAAAAGTTCTACACCAGAATTCATTTTGTACTTAATATACTCATCTAAATCTCCTTCACAAATTTCTATATCACCAGTGCTAAGGCTAAGCTCGAAGTCAGTAAAGATTTGCCATTCTGATTTGCTATTTGTTTCAGTATTATAACCTAGGACAGATACTTTTCCTTCATCACAGAAAGGAAGGTTAAATTCGAATAATCCCTCATCATTTACTTCTGCTACAAACTGAACACCTGTAGTAAAGGAGAGTAAGGCATAGCCATTAGAAGCTGGCTGACCATCACAGATCAGTCTACCTGTCACCTCAAGGAAATTTTCCGTTTCTACAATTATATCTCCCAGATCTGTATCATCACTGAGTGGGCCTATCTCACTCGCGTAGATCGTTCCATTGCATTCATCTTTAGCAATAAGTTTTAGTGGCGTATCTTTTGGAACTTTGCCTGAGAATCTTCCATTAGC
Source organism: uncultured Saprospiraceae bacterium (assembly GCA_938002665.1). Classification (GTDB taxonomy): domain Bacteria; phylum Bacteroidota; class Bacteroidia; order Chitinophagales; family Saprospiraceae; genus RFSX01. The sequence goes on from CALLAE010000015.1 coordinate 18,477, forward strand.
AGATGTCCATCCTGATCGTGTATTAGCTCTGTCTAGGTCTGTGATACAGATTTTTACTCCTGAGAGGTTTATACCATCCTTAGTGGCTAGTCTTCCTGTGACATGGATAATAGGGAAGGGAGCATCGCAATTCCAAAAGGAAAAATGGCTCACTTCTGCAACATAAGTATCGCCCACTAACTTGGCTAGGCCTTCTTCTTTCCAGTAGGCTCTGTCTTCATCAAAAGACCAAGTCTTAATTGTCTCTGCAGCGTTCTCTTTAAGTTCTTGGGGCAGTGGAAATTCTATTGTTGCAAGTTTTGGGAGGACATTGGAATCTAAGGTGTCATTTGCTAATTGAATATCGTTTCCATTAGCATCTCTTATTTCTACTACAACCATTCCGTATGTAGCTAATTGGACCAGTGCTTCGTCTGTATCTATAGCTCTTAAGTCTCCTGGCATTTCTTCTGTGAGAGCTGTTCCTGTCGGATCATACCAGTAAGCATAGACTGTAAAAGTTTCTTCAGGACTAAGAAAAGCAGCTGGTGGGAAAGTTACCTTTGCTCCTCCATTGAGGATAACTGTTCCTCCCGAGGAGTTTGTGACTTCTCCTACCTCAATTTCTTTTACCATCGTCACTCTGACAAATGCGTTGTCACCTAGCTGTGGATAGAACCACTTGTAGTTTTTAAAGTATCCTTCTTGTTTAAATTTGAGTAAGCCTCCGTCATAGACAGCAGGAGCATCTTCTATTTTGAAATAACCATTTTCGTCAGTTTTAAGAAAATCGCCTTTGTACTGTACAGAAACATCTGCTAGCGCATTTCCCTCTTGGTCAGTGACTAAGCCGGAAACACTAGATTCGATAACTTCTATCGGTCCTACTGTAACTTCGGTAGTTTCTGAGCTTATGACATCCTTCTGGCAGCTGTAGCATAATAGGGCAATTGAGGCTAGGAGGTATATATGTTTGATCTTCATCATATTAATTATCTATTTAAGTCTCATTAAGAGAGTATCGTGTTCTGTATTGTAAGCTAGCAGACTCATACACTTACAGATATACCATACCATGAATATATGTTGCGTCTCCATGACATTTAGTTGCTCCAGTCACTGAGTAAAAATTATTTATTTCAAAATTGTGATATAAATACAATATAAATATGGCATTTGTAATAATATATAGTATATTATATTACACTGGGGCAGTATTACAATATTTATTCACAATTAAAACCATAGAATTATGATGAATGAAGCTGTAAAATCCATTATGACCACTAAGCTCATCACGGTCAAGCCCTCAGATACTCTTTCCCACGTTAGGCAAATATTCATGACAAACTCTATTCATCATTTGCCTGTAACCGACTCTTCTGGAAGATTAGTAGGTATCATTACGACTTATGATATGTGGAAGAATGAAATTGCTCCTGCGGAATATTCTACTATTATGGTTATGGATATTATGACTATACGGATTGCTAAAATCAGTCCTACTGATAAAATAGGGACAGCAGCGGAAATTTTCTTAGACAATAGATTTCACGCTTTGCCCATAGTAGATGAGGATAATTTTCTCCTAGGTATTGTTACCTCTCATGATGTGCTTAAGTATGAGTATCTGAAAGAATATCCCAAGCCTATTCTCTTCAAAGAGTTATTTAGAAACAAAATGGGAGCGAGAGCCACTGCTTAGTTCTCTGAAAAAAATTATTTCTAAAATCAAACTAGGGGTTTCCCCTTGTAGTATGTAGGGTAGATTCACTAGTTATATAATTGAGAAAAAACTAGAACTTAGTACAAGTAGTTTTTTGAAAAACCAATACCAGTAATTATGAATGTATTAAGAATAAGCTGTGCAGTATTCTTGTTGTCATTAGGCTTAGTTGCATTAAGTATTTCGACTTTTTCTATAGAGTCGTTTGAAGGGAGAATACAGTACAGCAAGATAGATGATGCCCTTTATTTAGTGAATGATACTCATAGAGTGGAACTTCTTTTTACTTATGATCTTGCTAAGGAATTGATTATAGATGATTTCGATGAGGTGGTTGTAACAGGTGTTTTTATTAAGGTACTTAATTTCTTGAGAGTAGAAGAAATCGAAATGATGGATCAGCGGCCGAGCTTAGCTTGTGCTGAAATATAGATTGAGTTTTTATAATACACAAAGAGGTAGTTAATTAGTTTTTATGAGACTACCTCTTTGTTTTTGTAAAAAAAAGAAAAGGCTCTTTCGCAAGTTGAAAGAGCCTCTTTAAAATTTATTTTCGGGATGCCTTTTATTCTGTAATAATAATTTTCTGTACAAAAGCTTCCAGGCCATTATCCAGTTTTAGCAGATAGATACCCACTGCCTGCTCACTAAGATTTAGTTTAGTTTGATTTTGGAAGGATTCTGATAGTATCACTTTGCCATCTAGTGTCATGAATCTCAGATTCCACTTTGCTTCTGTATTTGATCTCTCATTAACAAAGAGTTCCGTCTTGGCAGGATTAGGGAAAATACGGAATTGAAGACTGGCATCTTCTATCTCAGCTACATCAGTAGCAGGATTACCATCAGCAGCACTGATGACGAATCTAGTCTTATCTATCCATCCACCTTCTCCATCTATAACTGTAAACACAAAGCTGTCTTCTTCATCCATAGTGCCATTGTGTCTGTAGATTATTTTTCTTGAAGAAATGTCTGCTTGGGTAAATCTAGCGCCTCGGCGCATTACTGTATTACCTATCTCTAATTGTCCTTTTGTAGGAAGATTGACAACAGTATAGACTAGTTCTTCTGGTGTATTATTATTGTCATCGCAGAGGAGCTGGTCGCTTTCTATGTAGGTCCCTTTACCAGTGCCTACAAATAGCACTTCATTATTGACAATAAAAGGACTATCCAGCACAGCATCTGAGCACATATTCAGAGAGAACTCTGAGAGACGACCTCCATTACCTGATTCAGTATCTTCTATTTTCAGTATCCACTCTCCATTAAGTGGTTCTCCTATAAAAGCAGAGAGTGGATTTCTAGGTTTCATACTTTGGCCGTTAGTATTAGGACAGCCATTAGGAAAGGCAGCACTATCGTCAAAACCTGTATTAATGGTTTCTTCATTGAGGCAGCCTCCTTGCCACAAGATGACAGAAGTCCCTGTAGGGCTGATTAGACTTCCTCTGATGGATAATAACTCTTTGTGATTACCTATTAGCGTAGCAACATTTACATCAGTAACTGTACCAGTGCCCTGCACCTCTATTTTGGATTCTATAGTCGGAGTGCCTGCGCTAGGAATATTTACGGGGAGATCTACAGCTACATAATCTGCACAGCTCAGAGCGAGGGTACTGAAAGTGAAAATTTCTGAACTGACCTCTCCAAGACAATCATTGAGCGCTAATACTCTCCAGTAGTATAAGCTACTGTTATCCAGATTGACTTGTGCATTAGCTTCAGTGCTTAGTCCAGTTTCCTCTCTGTATAAGATATTTTCTTCATCAAAGCTTGGGCTAGTTGCTAATTCAAATCTGTAGGCATATAGATTAGGAGAAGCATCCCACTCAAAGGTGGGCAGACTTACAACTCCAGAGGTGCCACTAGCTGGAATTTGTAGTGCGAAGTCATCCACAAAAGTACTCTTTGCATCCACAGCTACATGCACATCTATGGTATCTACACCAGGTGCTGTGGCTTGTATAATGAGATTGTATACTCCAGTTTCTTGAGTTTGGCTCATGTCTATGTTTAGTACACTGGAACCATCTGCAGGAATAGGATTCTGTGAGAAACTTGCTACTGCTCCAGTCGGTAGACCAGAGATCACTTCAAGATTTATCATGTCGCTGTACCCCAAAATAGAAGTAGCTTCTATTACTGTTTCTACCATTCCAGGCAGACAAACATTAAAAGACTTGTTATCAGAATCAACAAAAAAGCTTGGCTCTGTAGGTTCTTCTACTCTTATTGTCCCTCTATTGATGTTAAAAAAAACAGAGTTGCTACCCTTAACCTTTACTTTACCATTTTGAGTAACTGTATTAGGGATATTGATTATTTCAGAGCCATCATTAGCTGTTTTAGCTTTTAAGAGATAAGGGAAGCTCTGAGCGCCATCATCTGAGAAATAGATATCTACAAACTGACAGTTGACTATATCATTATCCGTATCCGCTACATCCCATTCTACAGTTATGGTTTTCCCTGGCTTGGTAGAGGTGAAAGTAGAGGGTTCAGTCACTAAGAATGGACCTGCAGAGGCACTAGACTTAAAAGCTAGGGTTGCCCAGTTTACACCTCCAGCAGTAGGATTATTATCTCTGACCACAAAGTTGAATGTCAAATCTCTATCATATGTCGGCAATCTTTCTTCTCTCCAATCCACTCCGTTCAGCACACTAGAAAGTCTTGGAAAAATCCTGGTCTTCGATGTAGTGGGTTCGTAAATTCTGAATAATGGAGAATTCCCAACTGGAGCGCCAAGGTCTGTCGGAAAGGCCACATCTACTTGCTCCCAACTGTAGAGTAAATTATCACCATCCATATCACTAGCATCTCCTGTAAGCTCAAATGGTGTCGCAATAGGTATGTGGAAACCACCTTGTTGTTCTATCCATACATCTGGATGATGATTGTCTGTGGGCACATGTGATCCACAGGTACGACCCGGACCTATGGTTATGAAGCTTTTCATTTGGTCCAAGGTGCAAACATGGTATTGTATGATATCTCCACCGCTCAAGTTTTGATCGCCACAGGCTCCTAAATATGACAAAATAGTAGCTCCTGAACCTGGTTCACATGAGCTGGTCTGAGCAAACTGGTCTGAGCTGGATGGACAATTGTTCCAGGTATGTCCTGCACTAAATTGATGACCTACCTCGTGGGCAGTAGTTGTCACCATAAAATTGCTGAGATTCGAACCCCCTACACAACTTACTCCTGCTCCTTTATTGTTGCCACAGGCAGAGCTACCAAATGCTATTCCTCCCACACTGTCTTCAGTACATCGTATAGTGAATACATGACCTACATCATATGCATCTGCACCTACGTTAGAGTTTATGACGTTAGTGTTTTGTCTTAGAGTTTCTCCTCCATTATCTGCATTTGTATAAGGATCACTAGGTCCTACAAAGAAAATGAGCCTGTCGTTATTATCTATCAGTTCAAATTTAATAGCTAACTCGTCTTCCAGTAATGAGTTTAATCTGTTTACGCCAGTATTCATTTTAGACATAATGGCATCCACTGTGCCACCTTGCTGAGAACCCCAAGGTCCTGTACATGCCAGTGCAAATCTGTACGTAACTTTAGTCACTGCTTCTCCAGGCTTTTTGTTTTTTTGAGGAGAGGTAAGTCCTTTTCTGAGCAGCGTCTGCTCTTTTATTCGTTTTTCATAATCTAAGACATTGCAGGTTCTAGCCATCTGATCAGTTTCTATTTGGTGATCCATAACGTAGTAGCTGATATAATGTCCATCTGCCTTTTCGAAATAAGGGTCTATATATACGGTTCCTTTTGGCGTATTTACACTAGCTCTCAATCCCTCATTACTTATATCTAATCTTGCTACACTGCCATCAGCAGAGACTCCTCTATAACTTCTGATATGTGGAAACTTTGCAGATAAGACTGGACTCATACAAGGGCTTTCTACAAAATCAAAATCCACCAGCCCATCTTCTCCGATAGGTAGTGAAAGTAGAATTCCAGATTTACGGGTATCCTGTAGTTCTTCCATAGGCGCTTCGGCAAGCGTATAGCTTAGTTTGTTTATATCTAGAGCATAGGAATTATACTTGGTAGGAATGGTATTTCTTTCTAGACCTATAGTGTTTATCTCAGTTTCTGATACTGATTTCCATGGAGACTGTGAGTAAGCTAGTGAAACACTGAACGTCAATAAAATTGCTAGGAATAATCTCATTTGTGCCTTTTTGTACAAATATAACTAACAGGCTCATAGGCATGGAATAAATAAAAGATCAAAGCCGACAGAAATGAGACTAAAACATGTTGTAAATTCAGAAAATGCAGAAAAAGATAAAAAATCAGAAAATACTGATATATTTGTATCACATTACTAACTAAGTGGATAAGCCAAAGTTTTCTATAGAGGCCATAATAAGTTGTGACGATAGAGGTCAGTTGGTATTGCCTAAGGAAATAAGAAAGAGACTAAATATTAACTCTGGGGAAAAATTAGCACTACTCAATATATCATCTGGGAAGGAAGAATTTATTCTTACCCTGATAAAGGCTAACTCACTAGAGAAACTTATAAAGACCTATATGACCCCTGTGATGGAGGATATAATCAAGTAATAATATAGTCGAACTATAGCCTCGGAAGGGGCTGATTTCATTGAGATTGATATCATTTAGTTTTGAAAGGAGGCCAGTTTTGGTCTCCTTTTTTTTAGAATACAGCTCTTAGCTGCGCGCCTGCGTTATTGACCATTTTGGACCCTTCTGATTTTCTCGCATTGTATGTAAGGATCATGTCGAAATTCTTAGCTATTCTTCTTGTATAATTTAAATTCCATAAGTAGTTAGTGCCATCTTTAAGTCCTTGTAGCATTTCAAATTCTAAGGCAGGATTTGTGCCATTTTGGTAGTCGATATTGACAAGGTTAGTACTGAACTGGAGGTTAGAGGTTGTAGATTTTCTCCAAGTCAATTCTAAGCCTATATCTTGAAGGTTAGCCTGCTCATTTGATTCTGCAGAAACTGCTATTGGGTCTAGCAGGTTTTTGCTTTTTTCCACTTTGTATTTCGCTACTATTCTAAAGTTAGCTGAGGGCCTGTAGTTAAGTTGTGGTACTAGCCTCCAATAGTTTATTTCAAAATTCTGAGAGTCAAAATTTGAATCTAAAATTTTAGTCCCGACACTAGTCTCTAGCAAAAGGTCAAAGGAGCGCTGGATATTGTATCTGGATCTAGTATAATATTCCTTGCTGCCTCTTCTCTCAAAACCGGTGACCTGAGTAATCTTATTGTTTAAGGTTCTGTAGGACAGCTGAATATCATGATTAGTATTACCTCTATCGAAAAATACATCATGATCCATAGAGGAACTAAAGGAGATGAGATCCTCATTAGAAATATCTGTAATTATAGGCCTTACAATGCCACCTGTAGAATCACTTTTGGAGCGCTGATCTATCCTGTATCTACTGCCTAGCTGAAAGCGTCCCAGAAAGTGTTTTTTGTTAGAAAGAAATTTCTTGGGGATAATTTTGAGGGACTGATTGAGGATGCTTTTATTAGAACTGATAAATTCATTATTGAAGACAGAAACTTTTTCATAGTTGGCATTATCAGCAAAGGCTGCAATTTCAAATTCGAAAATTTGTTTTAGACTATCCATATTTGAGTCCACCCATACGTAGCTGCCTTCGCCTCTTTGTACTTCTATATATTGGAATTCTAATTTGGGTTCTTGACCACTGTTGGATTCATAATAAGAGTTTAGTGTCAGGCCTTTTTTAAAGGCAGTCAATGAGTGCTCTATGGTCCCTATAAGCGTCTGCTTTGAGTCATCACTGTCTATGGTATTTAGATCTTCATATTCTCTGTAAGTAAGATTCCACTTAAGGTCAGACAGTTGTGTCGACCTCCAACCTCCACCTAAGGTGTAATCTATAGCGACTGATTCTGGAGAAAGCTGAGTTGCATCAGAGGCTGTAATGATACGTTCGTCATTTCTTCTAGTTACAGCAGCGTTGACATGGAAGGGTTTTGATTCTTCAGAACCTAAGAATATCCGATATAGGTCATAGTTAAAGCTTCCTAGTTTCAGGCTATCTTGTTCTAGGCCTCTTCTCAGGTTTTCTTCCTTTTCAAAATAAATTCCTGCATTCCATTTTTTAGGTAATTTTCTCTTTATCAGTAAGTTAGGTCTTAGGAAGCTGGTTTTTTCTTGGACAAATTCGCTTTTGGAATTGAGCAGATTTGCTACCCCATTGAAGAGCCATTTTTTGCTATTGTGGTAGAAGTTCAGTCCGTTTTTATATCCTAAGTAATTGTCTTTGTCAGAGAATCCTCCATAGACATATCCTATTTTAGTTTGACTTTTTGAAAAAGTAAAGGCGGTGTTATACAGCAGTTGGTCATTCTGTTTTTCTGGAGTTGCAAAATTCCAATCACGAAAAAATTCTGCAGCTCTGTAAGGGTTGAGTGCTTGAAAGTATTTTAACTTGTATTCTACATTCAGTTCTGTATTGAGGTGCCAGCTTTCCTTTTTTAGAGAATCCTTTTTAAGCTTTTTTCTAAGTGATTTTATGTTAGAGAACCGCCCATAGAAGGAGCCGCCTAAGTTGTCTTGGTTGTTCACTTGTGAGTAACGATTTTTATCCAGAGTACTCATGGCACTTTCAAAATATATATTAGTAGAATCGCTAGGGTGAAATTCTAGGGCAGTTGTTATAAGTTGTTTTTTTTCTGGTGCTATCAATTGTATTTCTGGTGAAAAATCTCCACCCTCTTGATATTTGTATACTCGTCCATTTGCATCAGCTTCAGTATCGATTATGTAGTTACCCTTTCCAGTGCCAAAGTTAGAGAAGCGGGCAGCGAATACATTTTGCTCAGCAGTAGGGGCATGCACTAAGATGCCATTCTCTAGCTGGTATTTTGTCAAATCAGTGAAGTCATTTCCTTCGGGTATATACAAGCCAGACTTGGTTGCAAGACTATCTCCTCTTGCTACAAGGATATTTATATCTGTAGAGTCTAATTGGACATTTCCTGTTTGGGATTTACTGTCTTGCTCATTATAAAGATTGATACTATAGGTCCAGTTTCCTTTAGAAAATGAAGATTCTGTAGCATAGAGTGATCTTAGATAATTCTGGGTTGCATATTCATATTCTACGATTATTCTTATGTTGGCATTGATGACCATATTAGCAGTAAAGCGAACTTCTGCTCTATTGTAATCGATGATATAATCGTAGTTGTCACCTCTCTTTAGCAATCTTCCATCAGCAAATATTTTCTCTGTTCCAGACAGTACTTGCAGGAAGACTTCCCCCGCATCTCCTTCCAGTTTATAAGGTCCCTGATTGCCTTCTTGGGTCAGCAGCGTGAGCCTTTTGAATTTGCCTCTGGAGATGGCAAAACTGCCTCTGTTTTCTGCCCGCCAGCCATTCCAGATGGTACTGGTGTTACTAAGACTGAATCCTTTTAATTTTTTGTAATAATTCATAAAGTAAGAATCAGGCCTAGCCAGCTCATAGTCCCCAGCAATAATTGCAGTGCTGTCCTTTTCTATTTCTATAAATACTTTATCGAATTCTTGGAGAACTTGTGTATTTCCTTCTGGTTGGATGGGAATGTTATCATCAGAGATAGCAGCCCTGATCAGTAACCCATTCCCTAAGTCACCCGACATTTGAAGATCAAAATCTGAGTTGAGTACGAGATCCTGGGTATTACCAAAATTAATCCCTCTCGAAAAACTTCCACTATAATTCAGCTTATTGGATTGGATAAATCGCCTATTGTAGTTCTCTTCTTTGGTATAATCACTCTCTATTCTAATGATGCTTCCTTTGTTCTCCACTGCATCAAGGCTTAGCAAAGGGTCTGAGCTCGAAAATTTGTAGGGTAGTACTCTATATTCTAATGATATTGAATCAGAATGGTCTTGTACCTTTATGAAAATGGTGTTATCCGTAAGCGTATAGACGGGTAGCTTTCCAGTGAGATGGCTGTTTATCTTTACGGATTTTGGCACAATACTACCTTTTTCGACTAGGGTGGTATCTTTTGTGATTCTAAAACTGGTAGATCTTAAATTTTTGAATGAAGCTTCAGCTTTTTGACCTACAGCATTGCTAGCATTCAGGCATAGCAGCGTGATAATACAAAGGTGAGTGAATGCCTTGTTAGGTAAGAGCGAGCAAGTATATAAGATCTTGTGGATGAATTATAGTTTTTTTGAAACCGAACCTGGTTGGCAAGTTCAATAAAAATTCAATCTTCTGCTTTTTTTGGCACAATTTTCTCTACAATCATATTATTAATTATCCTTTTATGTAACTTATTGATTGTCAGAAGAGTACAAATAAACTTAGACAATCATAGCTGTAATCTAGTGATCCTTAGATTTTATCTATTTTAAACCCCCATTGAAAATCCTCTGAGAGCTATGAAGGAAAACACATTAACTACAACGACAAAATGCTTTTATTCTGGTTATGAAACTAGAATTCTTAGCCATTATAGTATATTTACGGACTTTAATTTCAGCCTTCTTTTTAGGACTGAAAACTAAGCCGCGAGCATCACTGATATAGTGGAAATGATAAAGTATTATAGCGTTTTCTTTTTTTTGTTTCTGTCCTCCATCTCCTTTACCCAAGAGAATAGAACAATAGATGGTCAAAGGAACAATCCTGCTGAACCTAGTTGGGGTGCCACCGATGTTCCTTTAAAAAGAAAGACTTCTATCAATTACACAGATGGTTCTCAAGAAATAAATGATTCAGATCTACCCACTCCAAGACAGATTAGTAATAAGCTTTTTGAGCAAAATACTGACTTTTTAGAGGCTCAGAGCCTCAGTGACTATGTGTGGTTATTCGGTCAATTTTTGGATCATGACATTTCTCTAGTGGAAAATGGTCACGAAACAACGATTCTAGAGATACCTACAGATGATGAGTATTTCTCTTCTCAAACAATAATTCCGCTTTCTCGAAGTGAACATATGCCGGGCACAGGACAAGGTGCTGGTAATCCCAGGATGTACCAAAATAGGGTTACTTCGTTCATAGATGCTTCTAATGTCTACGGAAGTACCACAGAAAGAGCTAATTGGCTAAGGTCTTTCGAAGATGGAAAGCTTAAAGTTTCCAAGAAATCAGTTCTAAATGAAGAGGTGTTGCCTTGGAATACAGTGACTGGAGAATTTAATGATCAGATAGATCTCTCTGCTGCCGCTACTATGGCGGACGATACGAGAAGCCTGAACAAATACTTCGTAGCTGGAGATGATAGAGCCAATGAAAACACCTTGCTTCTTTGCATGCATATACTTTTTGTCAGAGAACATAATAGGCTATGTGATGAATTAAAGGATAGATACCCGTCATGGAATGACGAAAAATTATATCAGCGGGCTAGAAAGATGGTAGGTGCTTATCTACAGTCTATTACCTATAATGAGTGGCTACCTGCATTAGGTGTCTATCTGCCTGAATATCAAGGATATACAGCAAGCGTAGAGCCAACTATTATGAATGTCTTTTCTGCTGCAGCTTTCAGGATAGGTCATACAATGATAGATGATGACATCATCAGAATAAACAATGATGGTGAGGTAATCCCAGCTGGAAATCTTAATCTGAAAGATGCATTTTTCCAACCAAGACAAATATTGGAGGCTCACGGAATAGATCCCTATTTTAAGGGTATGGGTACCCAAATCATGCAAGAGATGGATTGTAAGATGATCGGGGATTTAAGAAATTTCTTATTCCAAGGCCCATCGAATACAGGTCTAGACCTAGCATCTATAAATATTTTTAGAGGACGTGATAGAGGCTTACCAGATTATAACACCTTGAGAAAAGATTTTGGGTTAGCTAAGTTAAACTCGTTCGGTGATATGACTGATAACGCTGAAGATATAGCAGTGCTCACAGAGCTGTATGGATCAGTAGATAAGATAGATGCTTGGGTAGGTATGTTGACAGAACGGCATATAGATGAGTCAGCAGTCTTTGGAGAACTGGTTATGACTATCATCAAGGATCAGTTTAGAAACCTTAGGGATTGTGATAGATTCTACTTTGAGAATGATAAAACTTTCTCTCCGTCTGAGATAGCAGCAATAAAGGCAACCACCATGCATGATATCATCATGAGAAATACCTCTATAACGCTGATGCAACCTAATGTTTTCGAAGCAATGCCGCATATGGATATTCCTAATCTCGTTATAGAAGAGATAGCACTTGAGGCTCTTGTGTATCCTAATCCTGTAGACACTAAGACTACCGTTAAGATATATTCTGATAAAGAAATCCAGTCCTCTTACCAGCTAATCAATGATAATGGGCAGGTGCTTCAATCTGGAAGTCTAGACTTATATACTGGACAGGATAATTATCTAGAATTGTTCTTTGATGCCACCTATGTTAAGGGGTACTATAGCCTATTGTTAGAAACAGAAGAAGGCCACACTGTACTCAAGCTAATCAAACAGTAATACTTGCATAAATTTTAATGTGATATATACCATCTTTTAGGATATCTTGCCTAAAAATGATGTTATGTTGTCTCGCAGAAAATTCTCTGCAATCTTTGGATTGTCAGTCCTCAGCACAAATTTTGTAAAATGTGCATCTAGCTCTTCAACATCTAAAATACCTGGCAACCTTGTTATAAGCACCTGGGATAACCAGAGAGCTAATCAACTGGCCTTACACGAGCTAAACAATAACCCCTCTTATCTGCTAAATGCTGTTGAGTACGCCATAAAATCAGTAGAAGCAGATGCTGAAGACAGATCTGTAGGATATGGTGGTAGACCAGATAGAGAAGGCGAGGTGACTCTAGATGCCTGTATCATGGATAAAGATGGGAATGCTGGTTCTGTAACTTACCTAAAAGGCATAAAACATCCCATCTCAGTAGCACGAAGGATAATGGAAAAAACCCCACATGTGATGCTCTCAGGTGCAGGAGCACAGCAATTTGCCTTAGCAGAAGGCTTTGAAATTGAAAACTTGTTGTCAGAAGAGTCTCTGGCGGAGTATAAAGAATGGTTAGTTGAAAAAGAATACAAGCCTAAAGCCAACATAGAAAGACATGATACCATAGGTCTACTAGTCAAAAATAAGAATGGCGACCTGAGTGGTGGTTGTTCTACCAGTGGTATGGCTTATAAGATGGCTGGTAGGGTGGGAGACTCACCGATCTTGGGTGCTGGACTCTTTGTAGATAATGAAATAGGATGTGCTACAGCCACTGGGGTAGGAGAGCTTGTTTTAAAGACTTGTGCTACTTTTTTGGCAGTAGAGTTGATGAGAGCTGGATTATCCCCTCAGAAGGCATGTGAGGCTGCGATAGAGAGAATAATCGCAAAATGTAAAACAGATGACATTCAGGTTGGCTTGATTGCGATGAATAAAGAAGGACAAATAGGAGCCTACAGTATCCAGCCGGGATTCGTTTATGCAATAACAGAGGAAACGGCTAGTAGAACAAAGGAGGTCAATTCATATTTCAAATAGTTCTAATGTTTAGTAAATACTAGGGTTTCAGCCTAAAATTGGCACCACATTTGCATCCTAAGGGCAGAAGCTGGACGTAGGTGTATTTACCTGCGGAGGTTTAGATGTATATAATAATAAACGAATGTCCAAAATTTCTAGTGTTATAGTTGATAACCAAAGTATATTCAGAGCAGGCTTAAAAGCATTCTTTGAAAGTACCAGTGAGCCTTCTATAGAGATTATAGGAGAAGAAAAAAGTGCAGAAGGGCTGACTCTATTTTTACATAAGAATCTTGGTACAGAGCTGGTTTTTCTAGACTTAAATCTTCCTGATCAAGACGGCTTAGAACTTATTCCTCTAATAAGAAGGCAGTTTAAAAGCGTAAGGATCATGGTTCTGACTTCGTACAGTGACTACAAGTTTGTAGGGCAAGCACTAAAGAATGGAGCTGATGGCTACATACTTAAGTCTAATGACCCCCAGGATCTATTAGAAGGTATAAAAGAGATTATGTCGGGCAATACTTACATAGCTCCAGGCCTGCATATAACACCACCTAATGGAAAACGACTCACTAATGGAAAAAAATCTTTGTACGAAGATCGTTTTGTCATAAAACAAAAACTGACTAAGAGAGAACACGAAGTTCTAGAACTTATAACCCAAGCCAAGAATAATAAGGAAATAGCCAAAGAACTCTATATCAGCGACCAGACTGTCGGTGTCCATAGAAAAAATATAATGCGAAAATTAGGTGTTAGGAACACCATCAATTTGATAAAATTTGCTCTAGAGAATCAATTAGTCTAGACAACTATAAGTTTAATTAAGAGTCTTTTCCCCTAAGCACTCTCCCTCTGATTTCTGAACAAGGTTAGAATTATAATCTATCAATAGGCGTAAGCCGCAACTGATAACTATGAGTATTATGAATGCGTTCAGAAATGCAGTTAATAAGCTGAATATGAAAAGCTTATCACTTCCTTTATTGGGAGTATTGTTGTTTTTGTCCAGTGCTAGTGGGCAGAACCTAGTCACTAATGGAGACTTTGAAACTGGAACACTGGCAGGTTGGACAACAACAATGACTGGGGCCAATACTGGTTATGTAGCAAACGATGGGTCCACATTTACTTCATGCGGAGGCGCATATGGATCTTGGGTAAGCCCAGTTCCAGTTATAGCAGGCACTTATAGTGTCTTGTATGATCATACCGTAGGAGGAACAGCCTCTTTGGTGTCTGATGCACTTGTCCTACCTGAGGCTTGCAGTAGTCTTAAATATTCAATGGACATCACCTACGAAAGTCTAGCTCCACTAAGTGATATGTCACAGAATATTACTGTTAGTGTTTTGGATGCTACCATGGCTCCAATAGCAACATTTTATTCTCTGACTGGTTCAGGCTCTAGTGGTGCAACAGCCCAAGTACCTGCTTCGAATACCTGCCTTTTTCTTGATACTTCGACTGGTTCTGGTTCGGGAGCTTGGGGAGGTGGACAAACGGTACATCTTGGAATAGAAACTATAACCCAAGACGGTTGTTTGCCTCATCAAATCGATAATATAAGTCTTGTATGTCAAGACCCTTTTACTGCAATGGATATCGAACTCACAGATCCTTGCTATTGTGAGAATCCAGAGAACATTTTATTGCCAGGTGGACCATATTTATTTCATGACTATTTGCATGTGTCTACCACAGCAGGTTTAACTATTAGTCTTGCTGCTAATGATGGAAACTTTGTAGATGCAACTAATACAGCTATTCCGGTGGGAACTGTCTTTGCTGAAGTAACACCAGGCGAATATGAATTAGAATTTTTTACTGCCTCAGGAGTAAGTGCTGATATAGAAGTAAGTTCGGGCTTTGGGTCGATTCCTTTTACAGCTGGAGGATGTATTTTTGAAAATTGTTGTTCAGCGACTCTGGCTTGTAATGACAACGTTCAGATTTCGCTAGATTACTCATGTGAAGCAGAGCTCATACCTAACTTAATACTAAGTGGGAACGGAATCGGATGTCCTGCTCAGGTAAGAATAAAAACAGAGAATGATGTTGTAGTAGATGCATCTACTGGTAGCGGATTTAATATTGTATATCCTGTAATAGGGTCAGAATACATAGGTAAGAGATGGAAAGCTGAAATCTTTGTAATGGATGCTACAGGTAATATCGTAGATGATTGCTGGGGGTATTTTACAGTAGAAGATAAGCTGGCTCCGCAAATAACTTGTCTTGAAGATATTACAGTTTCGTGTAAGGATGATTTGGAGGCAATGACAACTAGCGTAAGTGATTTTAGTCTATGTACTACTGGAACAGATACTGACCTGACTGATGTTGCGTTGACGACCTTAGTATTTGATGTTTCAGCTGGGTCATACAATGCATGGGAAATTATCAACTCTATAAGTGTAGGAACGCCAGTTGCAGCAACTGCAAGTGGTGCTAAGTTTACTATAGATGGGGTAGATATTTCTATCCCCACGACTGGAACATTTCCAAATCTAGAGTACGACTTTACTGTAATAGAAGGTACTCTGGCATCTTACATTCCTACGATGACGATCACGTTACCTGATGCAGATTTGCCTGCAGGTGGAATCTGTATGACGACACAAGCCACTTCTTTTGCAGCAATAAATGTTGCAGATAATTGTTCAAATTCAGAAATCTTAATTGGAAGAGATGAACTAGATAGTAACGATTGTGGACCATCAGGAATTACAGCTACAAGACTAATAGAATATATCGCAAGAGATGCAGGTGGACTAGTCTCAGTTCCATGTTCGTTTACTGTTTCATATGAAAAAGTACTGCTTGATGATGTAGATTTTCCTGCAGATTATACAGGCCAATGTTCTGACGGAGAAACCCCAGGAACCGATGTCACAGGTGTGCCGACGGTTGGAGGATGTGATCTTAGTCTAACAGAAAATCTTTGCAAATTCAATATCTCTTATACAGATGACAGAACAGACTCATCTTGTTCTGATTATACAATATTGAGAAAATGGGTAGTGCTAGATTGGTGTGCAGGGCAGCATAGACAAAGTTACCAGACTATAGAAATAAGTGATACTGAACCTCCTGTAGAGATGGGTTGTCCAGAGGATGATATTATAGTAGATGCGACATCAGGATGTTCTGGATCTTACACTTTTAAGCCATTGGATTCTTTGAATCAGTTTGGTTTGGTCTTTGTTCCAACTGATTGTTCTACTATCTCATATCAAGGTGAGTTTTTGACAGCTGACGAAAGAGATGTAAACGAGGTAGACCAAGATTATAATCCTATGGGTAATCTAGGAAACAGTATGTTTTCAGCAACACTTCCTGTCGGTCAGAACTCGATCAAATATGTAGCAACTGATGCATGTGGTAATTCTACACAATGTACATTCGAAGTTATAGTAAGAGATAATCAGGCACCGATTCCAGTATGTGATCAGTACACGGCCGTCTCTCTTGATGATAGTGGCTGGGGTAGATTATATGGCCGCTCACTAGACGATGGATCTTATGATCAGTGTGGTGGTGAAGTAAGTTTTGAAGTGAGAAGAAATGATGCACCATGTGCGAGCCTGTCTGACTATGTCGGTGATGATACTGTCTTCGGAGACTTTGTTCAGTTCTGTTGTTCAGAAGCCGGAGATACTGTAGAAACTATTCTAAAAGTAATAGACGAAGGGGGATTATATAACACTTGTACTGTAAATGTTGTTGTGCAAGATAAGCATGGTAACTTCAGTTTAGGTTGTCCGACTCCGCTGGTTGTAGAGACACCTTGTCTAGGAAGTCTGAATGATATTAAAGGTCTTTTTGGTTCTCCTTCTCCAAGTAATTCTTGTGGTGGTGTACCGACTTTTATAAGCGAAGATTCTGATGATGGTCTCGACGTTTGTGGTACAGGTACTATTTCTAGAACATGGACAGCAGTCTATGGACAGGATACCACATCACAGACTTGTGTACAGAGTATAAATGTAACAGCATCAGGAACACTAACAAGAAATTCTTTCAATCCTCCAGCTGCTAATCCGGTAGCTAATTGTGGAAATTATACAGAGGATAATGGTGATGGACCTAGTCTCAAGCCAGGAAGTAACTTCTGCGGAGATGTAGGATTTACTTTTGAGGATAGTCCTTTCTTTAGTGTAGAAGGCTACTGTGTAAAAGTAATCAGAACATGGACAGCAATAGATTTCTGCAACTATGATATCGCTACTGGAGAAGGTTCATGGACATGGACTCAGACGATAAAAGTTTCTGACGATCAAGGACCAGAAATTACTGGTTGCCCAGATGATATTACGGTCGTCGCATCAGGTGATGATTGCGAAGCACTAGTGAATGTGCCTATGCCGTCGGCAACTGACTTGTGTTTTGATAGAGAGTTGCCAGCCAGTTCTTTTGAGTGGACGCTTAGTGGATCAGCTTTTGATTCAGGAATAGGAAATACTGCATCAGATACCTTAGGTGTAGGAACTTATACTTTGGCCTGGGTAGCGACTGGCCTATGTGGAGTTGCTTCAGATGCGGATAGCTGTTCTTTCAATATAGTAGTGGAAGATAATAGTACACCTACACCATATTGTAGATCTACTGTTAATACTGTAATCTCTTCTGCCGACCCAGGTACTCTGCCTACTGTGGATATATGGGCAAGTGATTTTGACCTAGGAAGTGTAGATGATTGCGATGATAATCTTAGTGTTTCTTTTAGTGGAACAGATCTTAATGATACTCAGAGAGTCTATGGATGTCATCAGTTAGGTTTCCATACTGTAGAAATATACTTCACTGATAGTAGTGGTAATCAGGACTTCTGTGTAGCAAGTGTACATATCCAAGCCAATGGTAACATCTGTGATACTATAGGCGCAAGAGCTATTAGAATAGAAGGAGACGTCTATACTGAGAATCTTGAAATGATAGAAAATGTAGAGATAGGTCTTCAAGAAATGACTACTACCCAGATGAATATTGCCAATACTGATAGCCAAGGACATTTTGCCTTTGAAAATATAGACAGTGGCGATGATTATCAATTACTGCCTACCAGTGCTGATGATTATCTGAATGGTGTTTCTACTTTAGACTTGATAATGATTCAGCGTCATATTCTTGGTTTAGAGCAGTTAGATTCTCCATATAAGCTTATCGCCGCAGATATAAATGGAAGCGAAAATATCAATGGCTTAGATCTAATAGAGCTTAGAAAGCTAATCTTGGGTATCTATACGGAGCTTCCACAGAATGACAGCTGGAATTTTGTAGACGGAGCGCAGGTTTTTGTTGACCCATCGGCACCTTGGCCATTCACTAAGAAAATCGAGCTTAATCAACCTAGCCAAGACATGATGGAGAATGATTTTATCGCTGTTAAGATAGGTGATGTCAATTCTTCGGCAGAAATCAACAGTGCTGCAGGCCAGTTGAGTGAAAGATCAACTAAAGTAAGAATTCAGAATGAGGTGCATGCTGTTAAAGAAGGTCAAGAATACCTAATACCTATATATTTTGATCAAGATGTGACTGTCTATGGTCTCCAATTGGATTTAGAATTCAGAAATGATCTGAAAGTGGTGAATATAGAATCAGGAAAGCTAGATGTGTCTACTGGTAATGTATTGCTTAAAGAAGCGCAGCTTACGGTTAGTTATGATAAAGAATTTCTCTTTGACATAAAATCTCAGGAAGCATTATTCTATGTTACTGTACTGACATCCAGTCATTTAGAGGGAAAAGTATTTGATTTTAAGAATGAGGGACTTCAAAATGAGTTGTATGGTGATAATTATGAGGTCATGGGAGTCAGTCTAGGAGATAACATTCCTTCTTTCGTAACTGAACTGAAGCAAAATGTGCCTAATCCCTTCGATGGATCTACTACAATAGAGTTTATCCTGCCTTCAGCGACTAATGTGACACTTAATGTTCTCAATCTGAATGGTAAGATTATTAAGTCTATTAAGGGGTATTATGAGTCTGGAAGACATGAGATTACACTTTCAAGTGCGGATTTGAATGCAAAAGGGGTCTATTATTACCAGCTAGACACTGAAATCTACTCAGCTACTAAGAAAATGATACATATGGAGTAACCTAGAGGGTTATATGAGATATGTAAGAACGCATTTATAATATGAAAAAGGTCTTTTCTCTAAGGAAAGGCCTTTTTGTATTCTACTTGTTGGCTACCAATGAATTACATATAATCGGATCATTTATGTATTTTATACCAATAAACTATAGGGCGCTACAAAAGATTCGTTGCTTACGTTAAAAATTTGTGGTTATTACTTGTACTTTTGTCTCTTTAATGAGAACCTAAGGTATATAGTGCCATTTTTCATTTATTTACCTTATAAAAATCCTGGACATGTCATTACGTCTCCATGTTGTTTTAGCCTTACTATTCTTAACTATTAAGGGTTTTGGACAACAACAACCTCCCCTTCAGATTATTGCTGATGCTACCTCTATACCTGCTCCAGGAGGAACCTTGGATGTAGAGGTTAAGTTTGCAGATTTTGATGCCCTTTTCGGGTTCACTGCCTATATATTATGGGATTCTACCGTATTGGAAGTAGATACTATCCCTTTTGTAGATGCCACGACTTTACCAGGTTTTTCTAGAGCTAGTATCTCATTACCTAGCCAAAACAACTTAAATCCAGAGCAAGGTCAGACAAAGGTCTTCTGGTTTTCTGGAGCTGCATTGAGCATTCCGGATAGTACCCATCTGTTTACAATGAGATTTAATGTTGTAGGCGCTCCATGTGATACAACTTCATTCTCTATAGGTTCTGTTGGTCCTCTACCGACTCAAATGTCAGAGGCCATAGATGCAAATTTTGAAGACATAGGGATAATCATCAATGATGATGTGGTGGCTATTCCTGGCACCAACTGTGATGTTTTACCTCCAGTAGGCTTTGATCTGCTTAACGTAACTACCACTGCAGGATCTAATATCTGTATGCCTATGGTTGTCTCGAATTTTGATAGTATCAATTCTTTTTCAGGTAGTATTAACTATGATGCGACCCAGCTTAGCTATACAGGTGCTCAGAATTTTGGGATTACAGGCTTTAGCAGTGCTGATGTTATAGATCTTGGATCTGGTGTTATAACTTATACATGGATAGATCAGTCCACTACAAATCCAGAGACACTTACTACTGGAGCAACTTTATTTGAAGTATGCTTTGATGCTGTAGGCGCTCCTGGCTCTACAACCGTAGTCCAGATTACAGATACTCCATCAGCTATTACAGTTTCTATGGCACCTGCATCTCCTACAGGGATGAGTATACCTCTAGAATTTACAGTAGATCAGGGTATCCTCAACATACAAAATGTTGCTGCTCCAGATCCTCTTGTATTAAGATTATCTAATCTCAATGCCGATGCTGGAACCAATGTCTGTATGCCAATTACTGTAGTTAACTTCATAGACATAACTCAGGTTAGTGCCAGTACAACATGGGACCCATCTGTATTGCAATATACTGGTGTTCAGGGCTTTAACTTGCCAAACTTTACAAGTAATAACGTAAATGCTAATAATGCAGCCACAGGAAGTCTAGGCTTCACATGGTCTGATATAACTAATAACAACCCTGCAACTCTTACCAATGGCAACTCTATCTTTGAGATCTGCTTTGATGTGGTGGGAAGTCCAGGTGCTTCGTCAGATGTAGACTTTACTAATAGTCCGATGACCATAGCAGCTACACAAGATGGCACACCTCCTGTAGACTTAATGGTCAATACACAAAATGGATCAGTGACAGCTAACTCAATAGCAGCAGCCGGTGTGACTTTTATTCTTGGTAATGCATCAGGTGATTGTGATGATAACGTTTGTATTCCTATTACTGTAGATGGTTTTACTAATATCAATTCTGTCAATGGTAGTGTAATGTGGGACGCAGCTGAGCTGAGTTACACAGGTCTAGGCACTGTAAATCTACCAGGCTTATCTAATGCATCCGGACTGAATACAAATAATGTGAGCAATGGAATGTTAGGTTTTTCTTGGTTAGATCTTTCAGGATCAGCTCCAGTAACACTTGCCAGTGGAGATACGATGTTAGAGGTATGCTTTGATGTGGTAGGGAATACTTCTAACTCTAGTTCAGTCGTCAAAATGACAGGAATGCCGACCATAATATCAGTCTCAGAACAACCTGCTAACCCTGCAGATCCTTCCATCCAGCTAGACTTCACTCTTGTAGATGGAAGCTTTACAACAATGATGGGTTGTGGAGGAGGATCTATGACAGATGTCACGTTTACAGTAGGATCAGAATCAGGAGATTGTAATGATAACGTTTGTGTGCCTATCCTCGTCGATGGTTTTACGGATATCAACTCTGTCAACGGTAGTCTGATGTGGGATGCCACTGCACTGACCTACATGGGCCTAGGAACAGTAAACTTACCAGGACTTTCTAATGCCTCAGGACTAAATACAAATAATGTTGCTAACGGAATGCTAGGTTTCTCATGGCTAGACTTGTCAGGCGCGGCTCCTGTCACCCTGCCTAGCGGAGGCACCATGCTGGAAGTTTGCTTTGATGTAACTGGGACTAATAGTGGTGCTTCTACCATAAAAATGACAGGTAATCCTACTATCATTTCGGTATCACAACAACCTCCTAATCCTGCTGACCCGTCTATTCAGTTAGACTTTGATCTCGTGGATGGTAGCTTTACGATTGGGAGTGGATGTACAACGACTATGCCAGTGGATTCTGTAGAATTTATCTTTTTAGATGTCTGTGCTGGCCTTAATGATGCAACAGTTTGCGTCCCTCTTACCGTAAATAATTTTGAAAGAATAGCGCAGGTAGATTTCAGTTTGATGTGGGACCCTGCTGTCTTAGGTTTTGATGAGTTTCAGAATGTTGCTTTGACAGGATTCAATGCACTTAGTAGTCTCAATGTAAGTATGATTGCTGATGGACAGTTGTCCTTTAGCTGGTTTGATGATTCTGGTGCCAATCCAGAAACTGTTGCAGATGGTAACACTGTAATGGAAGTCTGTTTTGATGTGTTGGGCGGAGACGGATCTTCATCAAATATTACTCTTTTTGATGGCCTCTCAGTAGGCCTTACTGATATCGCAATCGGTCAGGCTGATACAGATCCTACTGTGCCAGTCATGACGGTGCCGCATACAGTAGAAGCTGGTACAGTAACTATGGGTGGTAAAAATCCAGGAGATTTCCATTTGTCAGTAGGAGAGGTAACTACCAATAGTACTTCAGAGCTGGCTTGTGTAGACTTTAATGTGTCTGGTTTTACTGATATCATTATCACTGAATGGAATATACAATGGGATCCATCTAATCTTTGTTTTAATTCAGTTACTAATATTAACACAGCTGTCCCTTCACTGACACCGATAAGATTTGATTCTAGTACTCCAGGAATTTTGAAACTGGCTTGGTCAGATCCCAATCTTGCTGGAAAGACAATTCCTGATGGAGATACGTACTACACAGTCTGTTTTGATAATAAAATGCAATGTGGCGGAACGACACCTGTAAATGTATTAGTTGACGCAGGGCAAGCGGCTTTCTTCGAAGTCGTTGCAGAAGAAAATCCGACAACCCCTCTTGCTTATACGAGTGATGATGGGGCAGTCTCTGTGATATGTGCACCAGGTATGTTGATGTTTGATGGAGATGCAAGTATTACCAATCCTAGTTGTAGTTCTGGACCTCAGAATACAGGTTCTATTTCTGTAAATTATAAGCCCGGCACGGCTCCTCATAATTGTAGTTGGACTGGACCGAATGGCTTTGCACAGAGTGGCATTTGCACAGGAAATAATACAACAATCTCAGCCCTAAGTCCAGGAACGTACTTTTTGACCATAACAGATGACAATGGCGTGACTATTAGTGATAGTTATGTCATAAATAACGGACCAACCATTAATCTTAATGCAGTAGTAACACCTGTCACCTGTGATGCACAAGGTAATATTACCCTAGGTAGTATAGTCGTTAATCCTTCAGGAGGACAAGCGCCTTATACACAAACCCCGACAGCAAACAATCTGATAGGCCTTAATGTCGGCAGCTACCCTGTAGTTGTGAGAGATGCTAATGGATGTTCTACAGAACAGCGATTTGAGATTTTAGATAATTGTGTAGTCACTCCGATAAATTGTTCTGCAACGGCGACACCAGCTACGAGTTGTGGTTGTACTGGAACCATTACGGCAACAGCTACCGGTGGGGTAGGTCCTTATCAATTTACTTATTTTCCAAGTATTTCTAGTGTTAACGCAGTTTGTCCTGGCACCTATACTATAACATGTACAGATAGCCGTGGAAATTCAAATACTTCTACAGTCTTTGTAGGAGAGATAGACATGGGAGAACCGCAGATATTAATAAGTAATATCAGACCAGGTAGTTCTTGTACTGGAGTCGGTGGAGGCGCTGATATAGAGATTTCAGGAGGATGTCCGCCATATAATTGTAGGATGGGTCTAATTGTAAATGGAGTCAAAGGTGGGTCTATGCCTTGTTCTTCCAGCAATAATATTTTACCAGGAGATTATTATGTAGAGCTTATAGATAACCTTGGCAACATTATTACAGAAACACAGTTTACAATTCCGGAACTGAATTTCAATCCACCTGTTGCTGATGTCCAAGTTGTTTCTCAACCGGGGCCTTGTAGCTATGATCTAGAAGGATCAGTTAGTGTAGGAGCGAGTGCTGGTTGTATGCCATACTCTGTAGATATCATTCCGAGCGATGGCAATGCACAGAATCCTTCTTTTCTAAATGTAGCTGCTAATCAAGTGTACAGTTTGCCATCAGGCATGTATGATGTCATAGTGAGTGACAATAGCACCGCACAGCCAATTACAACTAACATAACCATCGCCAGTCCACCTCCAGCACCTATGCCAGGTGAAATGATGGTGTCTGATAGTTGTGTCGTGACTTTACCTTTCTCAGGAGGGAATCCTCCTTTATCCTTTGAGTGGTATAATAGTTCTGATTCCCTAGTCGGTACAGGCGAAACGATTAATCTTGTTGATTTAGTAAATGCAGTGCCAGATACTGTGACGATAACTGAAGTATTCAATATTGTAGTCAGAGATACTTTGGGTTGTGTTCATAATTTCACCCAGACAGTAGAATGTGGAGGTCTTATAGACACAGGTACAGGTGAATGTCCTTTGTTTTGGTCAGATGTATTGGGTGGCACGACAAGCTGTGCTGGTGAGCAATTGTGTGAGGGTTCGGTGTCAGGTACTATAGAGCAGTGTGAAGGTTTTGGACCATATACGATTACTGTCAAAGATCAAGCAGGACAATCCTTTACTGTGATACAAGAAGAAACAGGGCCATTTATGTTTTCAGGCCTTTGTGCAGGAAGCTATGGAGTCATGGTTACAGATGCTGAAGGTGTAGACTGGAACCTCGGAACCAATCTTATAGTAGATGCACCTGAGCCATTGGTAGTAGATATATCATTAGAAGGTTGCGATGAGGATGATAATGGTTTTTTAGAGGTAGAGGCAATTGGAGGAACTGAAGGTTATAACTATAGCTGGACTTACCAAGGTGATACAATAGGTACAGATAGTCCTATCTTAGAAAATCTTGAAGATGGAGCTTATTTCTTAGATGTAATAGATGCCAATGGTTGTCTAGAGTCTAAAGTGTACAACATAGATTGTGATGTGCTGCCGCCTCCTCCTTCAGGTGACTGCGAAGGCACTCCAGTTATAACACCAGGCAATGACGACCTTAATGAGGTGCTCTTTATTGATTGTGTGCCTTTCGGAGATTATGAGCTGAAGGTGTATGACAGATGGGGGAGACTAGTGCATGGCAGTCTGGCATACAATAATGACTGGAATGGAGTAGACCAGGATGGTTCTGAGTTAGGAGAGGGTGCTTACTATTGGGTGCTGCTTTCTACAGACGGAGATAATACGACAGTCAATAAAGGCACCGTGACAATTTTAAGAAACAGATAATCAAAATACAACTTAATAAAGACTTAGCATGAAACGATTACTATTTGTTTTTATCCTTTTAGCTGTTGTGAGTAGCGCGGTGGCACAAGTAAGGTATTTTGATGAAAGATATGTTTCTACCTTATCTTTTCTTAATCCAGTACTCATTAATCCTGGAGCGACCGGTAATGCCGGCACCCATCAGGTTATCGTAAACTATAAGAATAAGTGGGCGACCTTTCCTGGTACGCCTAAATCTTATTTAGTCAGTTATGATGGTCCAGTGGCAGATAGGTTAGGCTTTGGAGTACTTGCTTCTTCTGATACCAATGGCAGCCTCGAGACTACAAAACTTCAGGGCTCTCTGTCATATACTATTGAATCACCTAAAAATGTCATTGGAGCAGGCTTCTCTGCAGAATATATTAATCATAATCTAGCAGGAGATGTGCTTACCCATAGATACGTAGATGCTGGCGATGCTATTATTCTGGATAGAAGTGCTGGTAATGGTTTCTTTGATGTCAGCGTAGGAGCTCAGGGTCTATACGATAAGACGATAAGTTATGGTATTTCTTTACCTTCTTTAGTGAGTTCTAGTATAGGGAATAGTGATGATACATTTACCAGAGAAATAGGCTTCATTGCTAATGTCGGGTACATATATTCTAGTGGTGATGCGACTTTTGAGCCTTCCGTTTTTGTAAAGCAACTGAATAACGTACCATTCCATGCAGATATCAATTTGCTAGGCAGATTTATAGATGACAAGTTAAGGGGAGGCATTACTTATACTGTAGGTGGTGATAAGCGTCTAGGCTTTCTAGTCGGTGCTACCTTTAATGCTATGGGTCTTAACTACAGTTATAATGCGAGTAGACATGACTTTCAGACTTATAACAATGGGTCACATGAATTTTCCTTACGTTTTGATATAGGTGGTGGTAAGAAGAAGGTGGATGCAGAGGGAATGGAGATGATGCCAGAGACGAAGACAGAGCGAGTACTGGAAGGAATAAATAATTAAAATCACAGATAGTGTTCAATATACGGTTACTATATATTAAAAAAATAATATATATGAAATATACCAATACGATGGTACTTCGAACCTAGATTGAAAAACTATCTTTGTCAAGAATAATAGTGTGCCCATGGTATGCTATTACACTAAGCATATATTTTAAAAGGACGATCTTAAGAAGAAAGACGAAATCATCTTCAGATAATCCTAAACAAGTTTGGTTAATAAAGATGCGGCAGTAGTGTTGTGTCTCGGTTAGAAAACCACAATGCTGGCTACAGTCGGTATTGATTCTATTTATAGTATTATTTGATTATTAAACTTATTTATTCTAAAAACTCAATCTCATGAGAAAAGCGTACAACGTTTACACAATTATTGAGAAAACCAGCATGCGTGCGGCCTTCAGAAAGTTTACTCTGTTGTTCGCTTTCGGTGTTTGTTTTCTAGGGTTACAAAATCAGGGGTCTGCTCAGATTTACTCATTTGATCAAGCAGCAGCTAATGCTCCAACTGATTATTCTTTTTTAAGGTCGTTTGATTTCGCACTCACTGGTGAGGATGCAGCTAGCGTATTGAGAAATCAATTGAGAGTTGTTATGAATTCTCCAACTGAGACCGATACACAAGATTTGGACGGGCTTGTAAGAGGTAATTTTCTAAAATCTGCTATCGATAACTTGATGCGTGATGATGAAGTTTATGCTTCGTTAGGAAAAGCTTTCTTGGCAACAAGTATTGAGCCTTATGTTAAGAATAATCCCACAAGCATTGATCTACAAGGTATAGTTGAAGGCTATGCTAGGTTGCTTGATTAATAAAATATGAATTCTAAAGAAAAATTCGATTATACAAAACTCAATCTTATGAAAAAGATTTTTAATTTATTTACTAAACAAGTGGCTTTCGCTTTCGCGTTTATGCTATCTGTTGGTATGTTATCAGCACAATGTCCAGCTGGACAGACAAATGTTGATATAACATATGCTACGGGTGGTTTTAACGGTGAGAATGGTTGGTCACTATATGACAAAACAACTGGTACGGAGTTGGCATGTGATGCCATGAATCCTTCAGCTGGAGTTACTTCTGTCTGTGTGACAGATAATAACAACATCTGCTTGGTGACCTTCGAGACCTTCGGTGATGGATGGTGTGCACCTGCTGCAATCACTATTGCTGTTAATGAAGATGCTAGTGTGAATGCATGTGAGTCACCTAATGGTGCTGAGCCTGGTACAAATGTATTACTGTACGATAGTATGGTTGATGGTGGTATCGCTTCTGGTACGCCTGCTTATGCTTGTACTGGTGATCCTATCGCTGCTGGAGGATTTTCTACTTTCGCATTTAGGACTTACTGTCCTACTTGTGCGATAGTTTGTCCTGATGACATAGTGGTGGAGAATGCTCCTGGAACATGTGAGTCTACTCCGGTAGCTATAGCAGATCCTACATTCTTCCCTGATGGTTGTAATCTTGAGACGCCGGTAGACACTTCTGTGTTAATGGTTAGTACGACACCTTCTGGATTTGGTACTTTGCCAGCCAATTCAGGTGTTGTTGACACTGCAATTGTTAGTATTCCTATTCCTGCAGCAGCTTGTATGCCTTTGGTGTCTTGTCAACTAGAAGTATGTATTGATATCATATTGGAAGGTGATTTTAGTTTAGGTGCAACAACCGAAGAGGTTAGTGTTGCTATTCCTGAGCTAGGAGGTTTTACATATACTACTGTAAATCAAGGTGACTGTAATCAAGTTACAATTGGTACAGTATGTCTTGATGCAGATCAATGGTTAGCAGTTAGCGACGATTGTGCTATAGACGTCACCTTCACGCAAGATGATGGTACAACATTTTTCAATCCTACCCTATGTGGTACTGATGGTGTAGTTCTAGAGTTTTCTCTATTCACTGAATGTGATATATTTAACACAACAGGTTTAGCAGCAGATGGAGTTTATCCTGTGGGATGTACTGAGGTATGTTACTTGGGAACTGGTTCAGGTACTGGTTCTGGATGAGATCCTATTTCTTGCTGTTTTGATGTTGTAGTTCTAGATACAGAAGATCCAGTAATCACTGCTCCTGGAGACTTTACTTTCAACTTAGGAAGTGGAGAATGTTGTTCACTATATGATTTCCAAGTATTAGGTACGGATAATTGTCCATTACCTCCTAACGGAATTGATGAGGTGTTTGCTGGGGCATGTGATCCTGCTCTCGGTCTTATTAATACTATAAACGTTCAATGTGGTGCTGCTGGCGGATTAGGGCTAGGTACAGTAATTGATGTAACGCCAGGACAGATATTAACTCAGGCTTGTTGGTTTCAGGCTACTGTGAATATACCTGCTTCTGCTACTGTAAATGTATATCCTTACACTGCAGGTGCCCCTATACCAAGTGCTGTTGGTGGTTTTACACCATTAGTTACGACTACTTTTGCGCCTAGTGCTGCAAATAACGGTGCTTTGGCTTGTGTTGCACTCCCTCCAACTGTAATTCCTGCTGGAGTTACTATGGTAGTTATTGAAATTGCTGTAGGAGGTGCTACGGATATTCTTCTTGCAATGGGAGATTGTGCAAATGGCGATGACACAATTGATGCTAGTACATTTATAACATACTGTGGTGGTATTGCTGCGGGAACACCGTTATCTAATTTCCCTTTTGGTGGCCCAGCGTTGTCACTAATAGCGCAGGGACCTACCCTGCCTAGTCCAGGAACACCTCCTGCTGGATTATTCCCAGACGGTGCAACTGTAAATGCTTTTGAGCCAGGATCTGTGGAATTACCAGAAGGTATTCACTGCTGGTACTATGAATTATCTGATGGTGGTGGTCAAGTTCTTGATTGTGACGGTAACGTTGCACCAGGTGCTACTACAAATACTACGTCAGCATCATGGTGTATAACTGTTAATGGTCCTCAGAATACTGTGAGTTCTCTTACGTGTAATGATGCCTTGAATGTATCAGTAGATGAATTCTGTCAGGTTTATCTTTCTGCAGACATGTTCTTAGAGGGTGGACCTTATAGTTGTTACTATGATTGCTATGAGGTTTATATCCTTGATGAGCACGATAATAGAATGGAAATTGGTTGCGATAATGCAACTAAAGGTCCAGGTGGGATTCCACTTAATCCTCCAGGTGGTGGATTAGACGTAGGTGATGTTAACCCTACTTTTGATGTCAATGGATGTACTCTTAGTTTAGAGTGCGGTACATATAAGTATGAAGTGTATGATTCTTGTAATGATAATATTTGTTGGGGTGAGTTTACTGTAGAGGACAAGATTGCTCCTACAATAGCTCCTGCAGCAGATGCTACATTAAATTGTACTCAAGATACGTCTCCAGGTGATGACTGTACGGGTAGTGTTGTTGCAAGTGCGGCTGAATTTTTACCTATACAGTACGATGCTAATGCAGACTTTAATGGAACAGGTTCTGCAGATTTAGCAGATTTCTGTCTTTCAGTTGGTGGTGCACCTCCAGGTGCTGTTGTAACTAATGTAACTGTTGATATAGTTGCTTCTCATGAGTGGACTGGTGATTTAGAAATGATACTTACTGGACCTAATGGTGCAGTTGTAGAGTTGATAGATAATGAATGTGGTTCTGATGATGGAATCTTTGCTACTGTTACTGACAATGGAGTATCATTGACATGTGGAGACATTCAGCAAGGAACTGCATCTTTGAATTGTGGTACTGTAACTGCTGCAAATGCTTCAATAGCTGGTGAAATATTACCTGACAATGGAAATATGAGCGACTTTGCTGGAGCTGGTGTAGCTGGAGATTGGTGCTTCAACATAGACGATACTTTCACAATCGGTGATGGTGGTTGTATAGAGTCTATAGTTTTAAATATTGATTACGTAGTTCCTGCTGCTCCTGCTGCTACTTTAGCTAACGTTAAGTATGTAGATGCTGCTGGAAATGAAGTTGATGCTGATACACCAGATGCTACAAGAATAGCATGTAACGATGTATTGACATATACTGATGATATAGATGATGATGGTTGTGATGGTACTGTAATAACTAGAACTTGGGTAGCTACTGATGAAAAGGGTAATACAAGTACTTCTACTCAGTTGATAACTGTTAATCAAGTAGGTGCAGATGCTGAAGGCACAGATTGGTTCTGGCCAAGTATGGATGTAGTTGATCCTTGTGTTAACCCTAATGGTGACCCTGGTATACACTTGACGTGTGGTGCAGATGCATCTCCTGATGCTATATATGCATGGTACAAAGCAGCTTATATCGCTTGTTATGCTCCTCTACCTTCTTATGGTGCTGATGGAAATGAAGCTTACACTGCTGAATATGATGCATTAGTATCAAGATTTGCAGTAACTAAGGCTTATCCATATATCATAACAAAAGACGGTGGTGCTAGCAATTTTTACGAAAACACTTGTAACCTAATATTCTCTTATGATGACCAAGCAATACCTGCATGTGGTGCAGATTGTGGAGGGAATGAGAAGATTATTAGAACATGGACAGTATTAGACTGGTGTTCTGCTGAAACATTCAATAAAGTTCAAATTATCCACTCTAAGGATAATGAAGGACCGACTGTTGATATGGAGCCTACTTTAGGAGTACAATCTACTACAAGTATGACAGTAAGTGCAGATCCTTGGGGTTGTGTTGCGTCTTTCGCATTACCTACTCCAGAGCATTTAACTGATAACTGTTCTGATGATGTTACTTACACTATCAGTGGACCTGCGAATGTTGAATTCAATAATGGTGTATGGACTGTATCAGGTGCTCCAAGAGGAACACATACTTTTACTGTTACTGCAGTAGATTGTTGTGGTAACGCTGGAACAGGATCAATTATAGTGACTGTAGTGGATAATACACCACCTATTGCTATTGCAACTAGAGACATCGTGGTAGGACTTACTTATTCTCCTTCTAATCCAGAAGGTGGATCTGCTAAGATTTATGTAGATCAGATTAATAATGGTTCTCACGACGGAAATTGTGGACCTGTAAAAGTTGCTATCAGAAGATTAGATGGTGGTGATTGTGGAAGTCTAGGTGTAAATGGACACGACAACAACAGTACTTTCTACAACTTTAATAATCTGCCAAATAACCAACAGCCTGATGATCATAGTAGAAATGATACAGACGGTGGACAGTTCGTTAAGTTCTGTTGTGAGGACATGATGAACGGAACTGGAGGAGATTTAGATGGTGATGGTGTTAATGATTGGGTTGAGTTAGAAGTTGAGCTAGGTGTTTGGGATGATGCAGATGGTGATGGATGGCCTGGAAGTTCTACTCAAGATAAGTTTGCTTCTACATGGGCAACGGTAAGACTAGAGACTAAGCTTTCTGCTCAGATTTCTTGTCCTCCTACAGCTATGATTAATTGTGATCAGGACGAGAATGCTGAAGGTATTCTATGGACTGTATTAGGACAAGCAACTGCAGTCACTAATTGTGGACCAGCAGATGTTACTTATAGTGATGAATGTAACTGGGATCAAAATGGTGATGGTTCATTTGATGGACAATTCACTATGATGGGAGTAACAGGACCTGAAACGTTCAACAAAGGTTGCCACTATGGACCTATAGTAAGAACATGGTCTATACCTGGTACTACAGTAAGTTGTGAGCAGATTGTAATCATCAAAGAACCAGCTAATTACTTCTCAGGAAGTAGATACTTATTAGATGTTAATGGTGATTATGACCTAAATGGAACAAGACCACAAGATAACCCTATGGTTAACTTCCCTTTTGAAGGTGATGGAGTGGATCTTGACAGTGATAACTTTGATGATTTCTCTGAAATTCACTTAGACTGTTTAGATGATGACGCTTTTGTAGATGCGGCTCCAACATGGGAAGGAGAAGGATGTAGCTTGATTGGTTGGTCTGTTGTTTCTGATACTATTTCATTTGAGGATGGAACAGCAGGAGATGCTTGTTACAAAATTATCAATGAGTACTGTGTAATTGATTGGTGTCAGTATGATCCTAGTGTACCTGGTCCAAGACCAACTAATGGTGACATGAAAGGAAATGCTCAGAACCCAGGAAAATGGTGCTGGACTGTAATTGGTAAGTTAGTTGATGATGTAGCACCTACAGTAAGTGCTCCAGATGTTGAGTGGCAAGCTACACCAGGAACTGGTGGATCAGGAGGATTCCCTACAGGAACAAGCTGTGTAGGAACAGGTATTACTTTGACAGCTACTGCTGATGATATTAATTCTGATTGTCCTAGTGCTTGGATCAAGTGGTCTGTATTAGTTGATATTAATAATGATGATGTATATAACTACGAGTATAGCTCGTTCGTAATCAGTGATAATCCAAATCCAATTCCATACGGAACAGATAGTAACGATAATGGTATATGGGATGTAAGATTAGGAGAGAGTCCGTTTACTAGCGGTACTGGTGATGGAGCTTATTCACATGCAACTGCGCCAGGAGATGAATTGTCTATTACTATACCTGATGCAATACCTGCTGATTGTGGTGAGCAATTGCATAGAGTCGATTGGTCTGCATATGATGGATGTGGAAATCATGTATCTACTACAAGTTACTTTACAGTTAAGGATCTTAAAGCTCCTACACCATTCTGTGTAAACTTGAGTACTGCTCTTATGGATATACCTGTTGGTGGTTCTCCAGGAGATGCGATGGTTGAGTTATGGGCTATTGATTTTGATAAAGGTAGTTTTGATAACTGTACTAATGAAGATGAATTATTATTCACATTCACAGACGATGCATCTACTGTAATACCTGAGTTTAGAAGTGCAGCTATGACATTCACTTGCGAAGATTTAGCTGGTGGTAATCCTGCTTTATTAACTCTACCTATCTATGTATGGGATGGTTGTGGAAACAGAGATTTCTGTCTAGTTAATTTAAGATTGACTGATAACAATGGTGCTTGTGGAATCAATCCTACTGGAAGTGATATCGCTGGTGTTATTATGACTGAGATGGAAGAGACTGTAGTGGATGTAGAAGTAATGAATGAGCAAATGCCTAACGCATTAATGGGAATGGAAATGACTGATGATCTTGGTTATTACTGGTTCTTGGATAATGATGAGGGTATGGATTATGCGCTTTCAGCTTCTAAGAATGATGACTACTTGAATGGTGTAAGTACTATAGATTTAGTAATGATTCAGAGACACATTTTAGGAACTGAGTTATTAGATAGTCCTTACAAGATGATAGCAGCTGATATTAATAATGATGGTGCTATTGATGGTAGAGATCTTGTTGAACTAAGAAAGTTAATCTTGGGTATCTACACTGAGTTACCTCAGAATGATAGCTGGAGATTCATAGACGCTAGTACAACTCTAGATATAACTAATCCATGGAATTTCGATGAGACTGTTGAGGTTTACAATCTTGATGAGTTCGGTATGCTAACTGCAAACTTTATCGGAACTAAAGTGGGAGATGTTAATAATAGTGCGATAGCTAATGCATTCTCAGGATCTACTGAAGCTAGCTCTGCTAATGTAATAACTGTTGATTTCGAAGACCTACAAGTTGAAGCAGGTCAAGAAGTTGAAGTGAATATTACAGGAAACATGACTGAGCTTTATGGATACCAGTTTACAATGGCTACTCCTGGTCTACAATTAGTGAATATCACTGCTGGTGAGCTTGATGTTACAGAAGCAAACTTCGGAGTATTCGGAGATGTAATAACAACAAGTTGGAATACTAACACAGGGGTAAACACTACTGATAAGTTGTTTACAATGACATTTAAGTCTACTGTTTCAGGAAAGCTTTCTGAGATCTTAGCCTTGAATAGTAGCATTACTAAAGCTGAGGCTTATGTAGGGTCAGAGTTAGAGATAGTTGATATTGCTCTAGGCAATATTGCTGGAACTGCTGAGTTTGCACTACATCAGAATGAGCCGAATCCATTCAGTACTACAACTGAGATAGGGTTCATGATGCCTGAGACAGCTGATGCTACAATGACTGTATATGATGTAACTGGAAAAGTAATAACTGTTATAGACGGTAATTACGCTAAAGGTTATAACACAATAGAATTGAGTAAATCTGATTTAGGAGCAAGTGGAGTTCTTTACTATCAACTTGATAGTGGTGACTTTACAGCGACTAAGAAGATGATTGTAATCGAATAGTACTAGAATAAAATCGGTTTTTGGGATGGCCTCTCTCCACTTGTGGAGGGGGGCTTTTTTATTATAATCATATTAAAAAAAACATATATATAAAATACAAGATTTCTGTTATGATAACATATTAGAATAATTCTACATTTGTTTTGTTATAGCATCTCTCTCAGGCTGCTATACCTTTTCAACTACCTAAGAATACTAATAGATCCAAATAGTAAACTAATTTTTATTTGGGTGGCTATAATATTGCCACAACCCAAACAGTAAAAATTCAAAAAGGATCTCATGAAGTATTTAAATCTCTTTACAGAGAAATGCACGACAGTATGTCT
The DNA here is from genome assembly GCA_938002665.1 of uncultured Saprospiraceae bacterium. GTDB lineage: Bacteria > Bacteroidota > Bacteroidia > Chitinophagales > Saprospiraceae > RFSX01. The sequence continues at coordinate 53,241 of CALLAE010000015.1, forward strand.
GCTAATGATGTTAGTGTCTTTAACAGCTAACTTAGATATACAGGCACAATGCTCATTAGCATGTAATGGGACTACTCAGGTCTCTCTCAGTTCAGCCTGCGATGCATTGATTACACCAAGTATGATATTAAGTGATAATGGGACTTCATGTATGGGAGGTAGCTTATCCGTGTCAGTTAGTGATGACTATGGTACTATTCCACTAACAAATATTGTAACAAATGATTATGTCGGTCAGACATTGACGGCTATGGTTATTGATGCAAATAGCGGCAATACTTGCTGGGGTTATATAATTATAGAAGATAAGTTAGGACCTAACATAACAGATTGTCCAATGGGCTTTGTGACTATGGATTGTCCAGATATGAATATGTATCCTGGGCCTACCTTTACAGATAATTGTTCTGGAGAACTAACACCTGTATTATTATCTGAAGACATAACGACTCCCTGTTTACCTAATATAATTAAGAGAATAACTCGAGTATACAGTGCTGTAGATGATTTAGGTAACCAAGCTGCAAATACTTGTACAGTTAGATTTCAGTTACTAAGATTTAACGATTCTAGGGTTAGTTATCCTGATAGCTTGACAATAGCTAAAAATACAGCACTTGATTGTGGTATTATTTCAGATTATGATGCTAATGATAATGGAAGAATAGATGAAGGTGAGCTTACACCATCTGATTTCGGAGTGCCTTTTTATCGCGTCTTTTTAGGTGCAGGACAGGGTTTTGAAACATTAGATTTATTTCCATATCCAGATATCTACTGCAATACTGTAGTTACTTACGAAGATGTAATACTACCCAAAATAGGCTGTACTCAGAAAATAATGAGGAGATGGCAGATTAATGAGTGGCACTGTGATGGCGAGATGCAGTGGAATTATACACAACTTATTGAAATAACTGACAATTTGGGCCCATCTGTATCATGCCTGGAATCTGTTCAACTTACAACAAATACATTAATCCCAGCCCCGGGAGGAACGTACGGAGATTTTAATTGTGGAGCTAAGGTCCAAGTACCATTACCAAGTGGTTCAGACAATTGCGCCTCATCTTTACAATATCATTTAGCATATAATACTGGCTTTGTCGACGATTATAAGGGAGAAGAAATAGTTCTGCCTATGGGTACAAACGTGGTTTTGTTTACGGTATACGATGATTGTTATAATTCTTCTACTTGCCATATTGCAGTAGATATAGTAGATGATACACCTCCAATAGCGATCTGTGATCAGAATACAACTGTTAGTCTTACTAGCGGAGGTACAGCAGTGGTTAATGCTACTTCATTTGATGACGGATCTTATGATGACTGCAAACTTCACTGTTCTCTTGTCAGAAGAATGGACGCAACAAGTTGTCCGTGTAGTGTTCCAGAATTTTGTGATTTGACTTATTTAGGAAATAGGGATGGTAATAATTATTATCTCTCAGATTATCAGATATCAGGAGATATAGCCAAGAACAGAGCGAGTTCTTATGGAGGAAATCTAGTGACATTTGAAAATGCTGATGAAGAAACATGGTTAATAGGTGAAGTAAGAAAAAGGTGGAGTGACAGATTTTGGATAGGAATAAAGCGTAATGGTAACTCATTTGTAAATCCTGACCATAGTTCTTTATCATACACTAACTGGGCTGCAGATCAGCCATCTTTGGATGCAGATGAGGATTGCGTTATGGTGACTCCATCTAATCAATGGAATGACGCAGGATGTGCAAGTGAACAAAGATATGTAATGGAAATACCAGAAGGTTGTGGCTTCAGCAATGGAGTGAAGTTCTGCTGCGAAGATGCAGATTTAGACCATATGGTAGTTCTTAGAGCAATTGACTTTTATGGTAATCATAATGACTGCATGGTTAACATATCAGTTCAAGATAAATCTGCTCCATCAATAACTTGTCCACCAAATATGACTGTTTCTTGTGATCTGATATATTCTGATTTGGATGCAGCTTTTGGTGAACTAAAAATTGGAGAAAGCTGTGGCTCTAATATAAATGTCGTTGTTACAGAAGACTTAAATGAATGTGGTTCTGGAAGTATAACTAGGATATGGGAAGCTTTAGGAGGTTCACAAGTACTTTCACACTGTAAGCAAATAATTACTTTCGAAAATGATGTGCCATTTAATGGCGATAATATTATTTGCCCAGAGCAGGAGATAACGGTAAATGGATGTAATATTCCAGAAAACTTCGGTCCTGAAGTGACGGGTACTCCTCAGTATACAGGAGGAACTTGTGATATACTTGGTGCTGATTATGATGATCAAGTGTTCACTTTCAATAATAGCTCAGGCGATGCATGTTTTAAGATATTAAGAGAATGGGAAATAATAGATTGGTGCCAAGTTAATCCAGCTACAGCTAATTACTACACATGGAAATGTCATCAAGTAATAAAGATTTCTAACTCTGTAAGACCAGTAATTTCTGGAGATCAAAAGATTAATGTTTGTAGTTATGATGCTGACTGTGCTAATGCAGATGTGGAACTAGAAGTCTGGGGTGAGGATGACTGTACAACAGCTGAAAATCTTAGATGGAGCTACAGTGTATTCTTAGGAAGTTTAACAGGAGGCCCTACTGACTTTAGTAATCCAGCAACTGTTGCAAATGGTACTGGTGATCATATAGTGGCAAGTGGGAAATATCCATTAGGTTTACACGTCATCAGATGGACGTTCTTAGATGGTTGTGGTAACTCTACGACTTCTGATCAAGAGTTTACAGTATCAAATTGTAAAGCAGCTACAGCATATTGCATAAATGGACTTGCTGTGGATCTGATGCCTATTTATACTCCTACTGATACATTCGGTATGATAGAATTATGGGCGAGTGATTTTGATGCAGGTAGTTACCACCCATGTGGTTATCCAGTAGAGTTGTCATTTTCAGCTGATGTAACTGATAAAAATAAAACTTTTGACTGTGTCACAAGAGGTAATCAAATAGTAGAAATATGGGCATCAGTTACAACTCCAACGGGAGAATTAGTACAGACATACTGCTCTACTTTTATTGATATCCAAGATAATACTAATGCATGCTCAGGACGTAGGGTATTAGTAGATGGAAGTATCTACACTGAAGAGATGGAGACGGTGGAGAATGTTCGTGTAGATTTAGAAGGTGCGCAAACACAAGCTCTCACAGCGAATGACGGGACTTATGCTTTTCCAAACATGCCTACAGGTGGAGATTATATAGTATCTCCGTATAGCAATAACGAACCATTAAATGGTGTCTCTACAATAGATCTCATAAATATTCAAAGACATATTCTTGGAGTGGAGCCATTTGACTCCCCCTATAAGTTTATTGCAGCGGATATAGATAACAATAAAATTATCAATGGAGTAGATCTAGTCGAATTGAGAAAATTAATTCTTGGTATATATAAAGAGTTGCCAAGTAATGATTCTTGGAGATTTGTAGATGTAGGCTATACGTTCGAAGATCCATCTAATCCATTCAATGAGAATATTGCTGAGGACTATGAGATTTCAAGTTTAGCATCCGATATGGCGATAGATTTTATAGCAGTTAAGATAGGAGATCTGAATAGCAGCGCAGAAGTTGAATTAGGTGCACAAAGAAATGTAGAGTCTCAGGTTCTACCAGAAACTACTTTCGAAATAGAGAATACAACTTTTGAAGCAGGGGAAATTGTCAGAATTCCGTTCAGTTTAAAATCTGTTAGTGCAGTCCAAGGATTCCAATTTAGTTCTGTTTTTAATTCTGAATTATTAGAGGTAATAGATGTGCAATCAAGTTCAGCACAGTTAGCAGCAAGTAATTTTGTTATAGAAAATAATACACTTAAAATAAGTTGGAATAACGTCAATGAGCCTAGTCCAGTAATGTTTGAAGTGGTAGCTATTGCTAAAGAGACTGGAGAATTACAAGGTTCAATTTCTTTGTCTAATGATCTTCCAGCTGAAATTTATACAGATAGTAAAAATGCAATCTCTGTAGGATTATACATGAAAGGTGCTTCTGCAGAAGGAATTTTATTGACTCAAAATAGTCCAAATCCATTCTCAGATGTTACAGAATTCCAACTGCACTTAGACAATGATTCTAAGGTCGAAGTTTCAGTAACAAACCTACAAGGTAAAGTGGTGATGGCTAATACAAAAGACTATAAGAGAGGAGTTCATACACTAAGGATAACTGAAAATGATCTGGGAGCAACTGGTGTATATTATTTGAATGTAAGAACTGATAAGAAGACAAAAACGATTAAAATGATATTAATCGATTAAGATATATAAGATTTACTGTTTTTGGGATGGGGCCCCTCTCCAAGTAGTTGGAGGGGGTCTTTTTTTATTTTTGAACTTTCTTACCAGTTAAGACATTATATAGAAGTGTCCAGGATATTAGGTATTGATTACGGAATTAAGAAATGTGGAGTAGCGGTTACAGATCCTCTTCAAATCATTGTATCCCCCCTTAAAACTGTTAAAACATCTTCTCTTTTATCCTTTCTTAAAATATATTTCCAAGAAGAGCAGGTTGAGAAGATCGTTCTAGGAATACCTTCTCATGCCGATGGCAATCCGACTTATCTAGTGCCATTGATCAAAAACTTTGAGAAACAAATAGTGGACAGTTTTCCTGCTGTAAAATTGGATTACCAAAATGAGAATTATTCATCTCAGCAAGCCAAGGAAATACTACTCAATAGTGGATTGTCTAAGAAGCAAAGACAAGACAAGAGTAGACTTGATAAAATCTCAGCAGTTATTATCTTGCAGCGTTATTTGAAACATATATAATTCCACATGATAATTCCAATTTACGCTTATGGCCAGCCTGTTCTGAAAAGAGCAGGTGAAGAAATTGATTCAACTTATGCAGGTCTGGAAAAATTGATAGAGAATATGTGGGATACAATGTATAATGCAAAAGGGATAGGCTTAGCTGCTCCTCAAGTAGGCAAATCTATCAAGCTCTTTGTGGCTGACACAAAACAACTCGAAGATGATGAAAAGGATTTAGTTGGTATCAAACAGGTTTTCATTAATCCCATTATTCTAGAAGAGAATGGTGAAGAAGAATCTTATGAAGAGGGTTGCTTAAGTATACCGGATGTAAGGGGTGATGTAATGCGAAAACCTGAAATTCATGTGCAGTTTCATGATGAGAATTTTCAGCAACACAAGAAATCTTTTAAGGGGATAAATGCAAGAGTAATCCAGCATGAGTATGATCATGTGATAGGTAAGCTCTTCACTGAGCAGTTACAACCTTTGAGGAAGAGAATGATAAAACGAAAACTAGAGTCGATAAAAAAAGGCAAAATAGCGACTGATTATAGAATGAGATTTGTCATTAAGTAGAAACTACTTTCTACCAAAGTCGGCAGGAATTTCTCCCCAGTTAGCTGTGTCCCACTTTAGAATCTTGATAGAGTGATGATTGTTATGCAACCACTTCAATGCTCGGTCTATCATTTCAAAAATTGTCTTATTTGCTTCAGTTTTTTTTAGGGTAGTTTTGATCTTTTTGTTCCTTACCCAAGCCATTGCAGTTCTACTATCAGAATAAATGGCAATGTCTTCTTTGTTCATCTTGCACAAAAGAGAAAGAGCATGGACCAAAGCTAAAAATTCACCTATGTTATTTGTGCCTTCGGAAAAAGGCCCCTTTCTAAAGAGCTCTTCACCTGTAGTAGTTATAACTCCCCTGTATTCCATGACGCCGGGATTCTTGCTACAAGCAGCATCCACACTGATGCTATTTTTTTCAATCAGATGCCAGTGATTTTTGAGGTCATTTTTTTGATTCTTTTTCTTAGATCCAATATGCTCTACTGCAGATTCTCCAAAAGCTGCTTTTGCCTCACTCTCAGTTTTGAATGACTTATATTTGGCATTTGGATAGCCTTTTATTTGTAATTGGCATTCATCCCAGCTCGAATATATTCCAGGTTGTTGGCCCACCCACACAACATAATATTTACTTTTAGACTTAGTCATTCACCCAAAGTTAATCATCTAAAATTTATGTTTATAGATACCCATGCTCATTTATATCTTGATCAGTTCTCTCAAGACCTACATGATATCATGCACCGTGCTCAAGAATCCAAAATCCAAAAAATATTCTTACCCAATATCGATTGCTCCACCACGAGTAGTATGAATGCAATTTGTCAGAAATTTCCAAATGTCTTGTATCCAATGATGGGATTGCATCCTTGTTCTGTGAAAGAAAACTTCGAAGAGGAATTAGCGAAAATGAAGCTCGAATTAGATACAGGTAATTATTTCGGGGTAGGGGAGACTGGAATAGATTTGTACTGGGATGTAAGTTTTAAAGAACAACAAATAAGAGCTTTCGAGACTCAAATCGAATGGGCTAAGGAATACAAACTTCCTATAATCATTCATTCTAGAGATGCTTTAGATTTAACTATCGAATTAATAACTAAACATCAGAATGGTGCACTTACCGGAGTTTTTCACTGTTTTAATGGTGATATAGAACAATGCAAAAAAATTGAAGCAATAGGTTTTTTCATGGGCTTAGGTGGTGTAATCACTTACAAGAAAGCAAATATGGGAGAAGTCGTAAAGCTTATGAGTATAGATAACCTTTTGCTAGAAACAGATGCACCTTACTTGAGCCCAGTTCCATACAGAGGTAAGAGAAACGAAAGTTCCTACATAACTGAGATAGCAAAAAGGGTTGCTGAATTTAGAGAGGATAGCCCTGAAAGCATAGGAGTCCATAGCACTAACAATGCGAAAAAGTTATTCGGAAAAGCATTTTACTAAGTTGCTGATCTTAATTTTTTTGCTGATGACAAAAACTAACAGATTCGAAATATAATATACCTTTGCTGACCTTTGGAGAATTGGCCGAGTGGCTTAAGGCGCTCGCTTGGAAAGCGGGTATACCTCAAAAGGGTATCGGGGGTTCGAATCCCTCATTCTCCGCCATAATAACTCAGACTAGTTATAGGTAAGAATTTATTTTTGAGCCTAGAAAGTCTGTTAGCATTGACTTAGACAACTTATGTTTTGATGTAAGGAATCTCCTCATTAGTTTTTTTAGTTCATTAGATTCTATGTTGACAGCCTTCTGATATTCATACATCATTTCTATTGCAGCTTTGTAATTCTTACCTCGCAAAAATTTTATACTCAAGGCTAAAGCATTTTTTTCCTTTTCATAGTCGGTATTTGGCAGAACCAATTTTTCGAAATGGCCTATATGTATAGGAACTCTGTCCATTATAAGTGTAGCCTTGTCATTACCGTTGAGTAAATCGCTTGCAGATTCAGTATATGATATTTTCCTTTTTCTTCTGGGATTTAAGAAATTATAGGAGATACTTATGTCATCAGTTCCATAGAGTAAAGTACAATAATTGATAACATCAGAATCATTTGATAATGAGAGGAAAATCGAATTTCGAATAGAACAAAATTTATTGTCAAAGTGTCCTGAAATAATCAGATCTGATTTTTTTGTAAAAAGATGTGTCCTCCTCCTCAATGCAGAATGGCAAATAAGAATATCATGATGCATATCTTTACATCTTGAAAGACATTCCTTTAGTGCTTTTTTATGATTGGTAGTAAGAAACGGAATTCCAAGAATTTTCAAATTTTTATATCTGACAGACTTATTTGGAATCTCTTCCACATTAGCCATATTTTCTGACTCTTTTTTGACAATGTCGTAATACTTCTCTAGGTCATTATCGCCTTGTATGAAATAAGTTTGGACTTTAGCCTGGTCCAGTAAGCTGAGCAAATAAAGAAAGGCGAAATGAAATCCATGCCCACAGGAGCCATCGCCTGTAAGGTCGCCGGCAAATAAGACTAATTCTGGTTGTTCTTCTTGTACTAAAGACCAATATTTATTGACTGATCTGAATCTAGAGCCATATCCTTTACGCTTCGATTTGTTCAGATCATGGAGATCAGTTATGGATATCTTTTTTGAGTCTAGAATCCAGTATAAATCAGATAATACTAGGGCCTTTATGTCCATTCTATACTTTCATTAGCTGTTAGTGGCTCACTGTCAATGTAATATAAATATGATATGAGACTATATGTGTATACACCAATTAGTGCTCATAATACATCTATTATCTACAACCATATTTAATATAATTTGATACTTGTCGTGACCAATTAAATTTTGATTAGTTATTCATTGGTTGATAACAAATATTTCTATTTTAGGGTCTTTAAAGAATTTTAATTTACCGACTTACATTTCAAAAGAAAAGAAGAAATCATGCGAAAAATCGTTCTTAGTTGTTTAATTCTATCAGGTATTTGCTTTTTTGGTTTAGGAGACCTTGCGGCACAAGACGCGGCAGCAAATGATGGTGGGGGAATGTTCCAAGTGTTGAAGGAGAAGTTTATTGAAGGGGACTGGAAATTTATGAGTTTGGTTCTCGTGACTTTAATTTTAGGTCTCGCATTCTGCATAGAAAGAATCGTAACCTTAAATATAGCAACGACTAATACATCAAAACTGCTGAGCACAATAGATAATCGGTTAGCTGATGGAGACTTGGAAGGAGCTAAAGAGGTAGCAAGATCTACTTCTGGACCTACGGCAAGTGTACTATATGAAGGACTTAGAAATGCTCACAATGGACCTGAAGCCGTCGAAAAAGCTATCGTATCTTATGGATCTGTGCAGATGGGGCTACTAGAGAAAGGCCTTGTATGGATTTCATTATTTATAGCTATTGCACCGATGTTAGGTTTCATGGGTACAGTAATAGGTATGATTCAAGCCTTTGATAGAATCGAGGCGGTAGGGGATTTGTCACCTTCAGTTGTTGCGGGAGGTATTAAGGTAGCCTTATTGACTACTGTATTCGGACTAGTTGCAGCTATTATACTTCAGATATTCTATAATTACATTGTGTCTAAGATAGATGGAATAGTAAATAAGATGGAAGAGTCTTCTATTGGATTAGTAGACGTGATGTCTAGAAACGGCTTATTTAAGTAACAACCTATTAGCATAGATATGTATAAATTATTAACTAGTAAAGGCCAATTATTTGCTATTGCATTAGGCTTAATAAGCGTTGCTATTGCAATAGGGTCCATAGTATCTGGAGTGAAGTCTAACTATAGTATGTCTGACGATCTCGTAGACATAATGAAAGGTAACCCAGAAGCAACCTTTGATTTTATCAATCCTGCAATTACGATAGTACTTGTCTTGATGGTTGTAGCACTTGCCGCTGCAGTCATATTCGGACTGATAGGTTTGCTTTCTGATCCAAAGGGATCAATGAAGTTTTTGATAGGACTTGCCCTGATAGCGTTACTGTTTTTTGTTTTCTATTCTACTTCAAGTGGAGAAAGCACGGGTAGATTAGCAATGATTACACAAAAGTTTGATGTGAGCAATGGTGTCTCTAAGCTGATAAGTGGTGGTGTCAAGACGGCTGTGTGGAGTATTTTTATCGCCTTTTTTGTTGCGATAGCAATGGAAATAATTAACTTTTTCAAGTAACAAAATCCTTATTTAATGGCTAGAAAGACCAGAGAAGCACCAGCGGTTAATGCAGGTTCAATGGCAGACATTGCCTTTTTACTTCTGATTTTCTTCCTTGTTACTACAACTATTGATGTAGATAAAGGGGTACTTGTTAAGTTACCACCTTGGTCAGAAGAAGAGCCAGATATTACAGAAATGAAGACGAGAAATGTCTATTCTGTTTTAGTAAATGCTCAAGATCAATTATTAGTAAGAGGGGAGCCTCAAAGTGTCAAGACCTTAAGAGCTAATGCAAAGGAATTTATCATGAATCCTAACAAAAGGGATGACATGGCAGAAAAACCTACAAAAGCCATAATCTCTATCAAAAATGATAGAGGGACAAGCTATAAGACCTACTTAGAAGTTTATAATGAGCTAAAAGCAGCTTATAATGAGTTAAGAGAGGAGATGGCGAATAGAAAACATGGCAAAAGTTTTGAATTTTTGAGTAAAGATCAAAGGAGAGCTATCAGAGCTGCAATTCCACTTGTAATTTCTGAGTCTGAGCCGACAAATTTTGGAGACGAAAACTAATCTATAATGGGAAAATTTCAAAAGAAGAGAGGAAAATCGACTCCTGAGGTTTCTACGGCATCACTGCCAGATATCATCTTCATGTTACTATTTTTCTTTATGATGGTAACAGTCATGAGAGACTCAGAGCTAAAGGTGACTAATAATGTCCCTTATGCAACAGAGCTAACGAAACTAGAAAAGAAATCTTTGGTTAATTACCTACACATAGGAAAGCCACTAAAGAAGTATCAGGCGCAATATGGTACAAAACCACAGTTGCAATTAGGAGATAAATTTTCAACTATTGCTGATATTCCTCTTTTTCTAGAAAAGCATAAAAGTACCCTTCCTGAAAAGCAAAGACCAGGAATAAATTCTTCGCTCAAAGTTGATGGAGAGGTCACAATGGGAATAGTAACCGATGTAAAACAAAAACTAAGAAAGTCAGGTCAGCTGAAGGTTAACTATTCAGCTAAGAAAAGACCAGATTGATTCTAAAGTCAACGAAAAAAATGAAAGAGGTTATCTACCACAAGTAGATGGCCTCTTTTTTTTGCCTGCATTTTGATATATCATCTCAATCTGTCCATTGATTTAACAAGTTTCTCGTCCTTTTTGGTAAATACACTACCCAGTAAAGCTAGTACAGCTGCTATAACCGGCATGGCCATACCTAAGCCAAGCTTAATGGAAAGATTGCTAGTAGTAGTTAAACTAGAGCTGTATACATAAAAAGCAAATCCTGTTAGAGCCAAGCCAATCAGCAAGCTTATATAGCCAACAGTACTTTGAAGTTTTCTATTCTTAAAAAGAAAGATAACTACCATACTCAATATTACTCCTAGCGCAGTAAGTAAGAGCAAACCCATATTGTCATTGAGATCTAGAGTCTTGTTTTGATAAATCTCTCCTGTCGCTTCAGAACTTGTCGCAAAAGGCAACTTAAAGAGCGAGGCGAAGGCAATAGCGGAAGCTAAGAAGAAAAGTGATTGTATCCTTTGTATCATTAGTCAATATTTTTGGCTCAAAGGTAAGCTAGATTTTCTCTTACAAAAACAAGAAATGTTTGTCTAATAAACTTCAAAAATGTATTGTTATCACTGATGTTATATGTGACAGATAGATGACATATTATAAAAATTGATTATTAGTAAAATAAAAATTTAATAATTACCTCAGCGTCTCTGTAGACTAAGTAAATAAGAAAATTACATTTGTAGCACAAGATTCTTTCCCGCTTCTTGTATTCCCCCTCACAGTACTCTGAACACTGTCTCTACTATTAGGTAGTAGAGACCTCATTACTCATTTTAATAACCAAAACTTTATCCCATGGTGATTACCGATTTAATGGGTAAAGTCAACATATTGTCCAGGTGGATGATATGTTGCTCTTTACTTGTCCTAAATCTAGGAAACCAACTTAATGCTCAGACCTTAGTCTGTGATGGCCAAATCAATGTCTCTTTAGGGGAAGACTGCGACGAAGGTTCACAAATTACCCCAGCGATGATTTTGCAGGGAATGATCGGAGGAGACTGCGATTACGAAATTTTACTTTCTGGTCAGGGTTACAATTCTACTTCCAACGCGGGAGCTGGAATTTGTTACGCTGAAATATTCAATCCAGGAAATTATTCTGTCACTGTAACAAATGGTAATAACAGTTGTTGGGGTAAAATTCTAGCTGAAGACAAACTAGGTCCTCAGATAGATTGTACTTGTAGTGACCCAGCTGCACCATGTACCTTACCAGCAATATGTACTGGTATAGATACAGAAGCTGTTATTCCACCTACAGCAACTGATTGTGATGGTGTATCTCACCATTCATTCAGAGATGTTGTTACTGGTGGCGGTTGTGGAGAGAGTACTTATCTGACAAGGATTTGGACTTTTGTTGACAACATAGGTAATGTATCTACCTGTAGTCAATATTACGTGGCTACGCCATATGAATTTACTTTTGATGGTTCTGGTAACAACACTGATTTGCCAGATGACAATCAAGGGATAGAATGCCCTGTAACAGAAGTAGATCTTCCATGTGGGGCAGGAACAGAACCAGGTGATGTCTATGACTTCTACTACGCTAAGTGGAGAGAAGATTTTCCACCTTCGGATCCCATCAGTGAAGAATACTTACTAAGCAATCATTACTACGCTGTAAGACATGCTTATCCTTTCCTTGTTAATTATGATGGACTAGGTGAGTTATTAGGTGTTACAGGACTTAATGGCACAGCTTGTAATTTATTTGCTTCTTATGAGGATATTGATCTTGCTATATGCAATACTGATCCCGAATGTAGTGGTAATAATAAAGTCATTAGAGAATGGAAAATATTTGATTGGTGTAACTCAACAGCTGAGCCATATATCTGTACTCAGGTTATCAAGGCAGTAGATACTGAAGCGCCTACTATCGGCGTTGCTGACTTTACTTCTTCTGTTGATCCATGGGGATGTACTGCAACAGTCTACTTCCCTAAACCATCATTCATTAATGACAATTGTAGCCCTACTGCTGCATTGAACTATGTAGTTTCTACAGGCTCAGGTACAACAGATATGTATGGTGTTGCAACTGGTTCAGGTACAGGTCTACAAGGAGTAGTAATGGGATATGATCCGAATTTAGGATACTATGCTACTAATGTTCCAGCTGGACATCACTTGTTCTACTATAATGCATGGGATTGTTGTACTAACATAGGTTCAGAAGAAGTATGGGTATCTGTAAAAGATGCCACTCCTCCTGTAGCTATAACTAAGCAAGATATAGTCGTTTCTTTAATTCCTAACCCGGGAAGTCCGGGCGAGCCAGGAGTTACTAAGGTCTTTGCTGAAAGCATAGATAATGGTTCTTTCGATGGTTGTGGAAACGTGAAACTAGAGATAAGAAGAGAGTCTCAAGCATGTAACTTCCCATCTAGCATCACGTATAACAACGATTTCCATTCTAATGATGATACTTTAGATTTTGATGATGGAAAGTTTGTCCAGTTCTGTTGTAATGACTTAGAAGAATTTGGAATAGATGCAGATGGCGATGGTGCTAATGATTATGCACAGATCAAAGTATGGCTCAGAGTATGGGATGACGGTGATGGTGATGGTTATATGGGTTCTGCTGGAGATAACTACAGTGAGGTTTGGTCATGGGTTAGACTTGAAGATAAGTCAAGAGCTACTATCCTATGTCCTGGCGACATCGTTGTAGACTGTGAGGGTGATCCATATAATATGTCTGCTATGGGTACTGCGACTGGATATAATTCTTGTGGTACTCAGCCTGTAGATTATATTGACATCAGCACTAACCTAAGTAACTGCAGCTCTGGAACGATAACTAGACAATGGTTTGTAGTAGGTAATGAATCTATTAACTGTGTACAGAACATTACTAAGGAAGGAGTTACCTCTACTGACCTAGATGTTACTTTCCCTAGAGATACCGTAATCAACTGTGCAGAAAGTGTTACGGATAGACCTACATGGAATGCTGGTCCTTGTGAGCAGATAGCTGTAAATGTAGATAGAGATACATTCTACTTCCAAGATGGAGCTTGTTACAAGATTCTAAATTACTGGACTGTAATTAACTGGTGTGATTATGTTCCTAATGATCCATTGTCTGATGGAATCTGGTCGCATGTTCAAGTAGTTAAAATTGTAGATAATACCGCTCCAGTAATAGCAGGATGTGGAGGAACTGACTTAGCAGTAGGTGATGACTGTCAGGGTCCAGTAATGTTAACAGCATCTGCATCTGATGATGGTATATGTGCATCTAACAGATTAAGATGGACTGCGCAAGTAGATTTGTATAGTGATAATAATGTAGAGTATAACTTCTCGAGTAATAATAATCCTAGTGATGATTTTTATATACCTACTTCCAGTTCTGGAGAGGAAGTAAAAATCACGTTGCCTGAAGGAGTTCCTGGAAGTACGACACAGCACAGAGTAATATGGAAAGTATCTGATGGATGCGGAAATATTACTTCATGTGAGTCTTATTTCACCGTTGAAGATGCCATCCCCCCTACACCTTACTGTGTTAATTTAAGTAGTGCTCTTACTGCTGAAGGAACTGTTGAACTTTGGGCTTGTGATTTTGATCTTGGTGCTTTTGATAATTGTACTGCACAAGATGATCTTAGATATACATTTACTGACATTGCACCATCTGATGATCCTGATTATAATGAGCTTGCTCTATGTTCAGCGATGACTTTTGACTGCGATGACATTGTAAATCCAGCTGGTTCGATAGTTACACTTAATGTGTATGTATGGGATGCAAATGGAAATGCAGACTTTTGTACTGTGTTCTTGACCCTTGTAGATAATAATGGGGTATGTGGCCCTGTAGGAAGTAGAAACATCTCTGGTGATATTTCTACAGAAGAAGGAGAGATGGTAGAGGATGTAAGAGTAGAATTAATCAGTAATCAGCCTCTATATCCTGCTGTCCAAATGACTGATCAGGTAGGTAACTTTATGTTTACTTCTAATCTTAAAAACAAAGATTATCAAATATCTAACACCAAGAATGATAATTATCTGAATGGAGTTAGTACGATAGATCTTGTTATGATTCAGCGACACATTTTAGGATTAGAAACTCTTACTAGTCCTTATAAATTAATAGCTGCAGATATCAATAATGATCAAGTTATAAATGGTAGTGATTTAATAGAACTTAGAAAACTAATTCTAGGTATCTACACAGAATTACCACAAAATGATAGTTGGAGATTTATTAATAGCTCACAGTCAATGGATCAACAATACCCTTGGCCACTGAGTGAGATAAGAATGATCTTAGATCTCGATAATGATATGATGCAAGAAGACTTCGTAGGTGTCAAAATAGGTGACATCAATGGAAGTGCAATAGCCAATGCAGTATCTAGCACAGTATCTGCTAGATCAGGTCAAGAACTTAGTTTGAATTATGATGACAAAAGTTATAATGAAGGGGAAATTGTAAACATGAAATTATCAGTAGATGATATAACTGAACTTTCAGGC
The DNA here is from genome assembly GCA_938002665.1 of uncultured Saprospiraceae bacterium. Taxonomy (GTDB): domain Bacteria; phylum Bacteroidota; class Bacteroidia; order Chitinophagales; family Saprospiraceae; genus RFSX01. Next base: position 68,363 of record CALLAE010000015.1, read on the forward strand.
TTGCAATTCACATTGAATACTTCTGGACTAGAAGTAGTAGATGTTATATCTGATGGAATGGAAATTTCTGAAGGCAACTTTGCTGTGCTTTCTGATAACGCAACAACATTCTCATGGAACAGCAGCAAGGCTGTAGCTAAATCTGAATTCTTTACTATTCAGTTTAAAGCTACAGAAGCTGGAACGCTTAGTGATAATGTTACTATCACATCAGATATTACTCCTGCAGAAGCATATGCAGGCAATGATCTTAGAATCATCCCCATCACATTAACCGGCCAAAATAATTCTGAACAAGAATTTGCTCTTTACCAAAATTCTCCAAATCCATTCAATGGAACATCGGAGGTAGCTTTTAACTTACCGACTTCATCTATGGTTACGTTTACTGTGTCTGATGTAAATGGTAAAATTATATGGAAGCATTTTGGAAAATATGAGAGTGGGTTGAATAATGTGACGATTGATTCCGAGGTATTAAATGTTTCAGGTGTTCTATATTATAAGTTAGACACTGATCAATATTCTGCTACGAAAAAGATGATCGTACTGAAGTAAGATTTTAGAAAACATTAATAAATAGTAAGGGCTGTGCAGATTGCATGGCCCTTTTTTTATGCACTAATTCCACTTGCAATTCTTAGCTATAGTAGACACCTTTGCAATTCATATAAGTTTACTTGCAATACATATTAATGGAACAAATTAGGGTGGTATTTTTCATGGTTCTCTTTCTTACTTCATGTAAGTCATCTAAGGATGCAGTGAAGATCGAGGAGTCAAAATATGCTTTTGATTTTATCAAGGCAGAAACACTGACTGATGCTATCGATTCAGCAAAAAGAGATAGCAAATTAGTCTTTTTGGATGTCTACACTGAGTGGTGTCTGCCTTGTAAAATGATGGACGAAGACATTTACACTAATGAGAATCTTGGTGAATATTACAATCAGCATTTTGTAAGTGTAAAAGTTGACGCTGAAAAGGCATCTGGTCCTATGATTGCAGAACTATATAAAGTAAACGGGTTTCCTACTTTGCTCTTTTTAGACTTGCGTGGTAGAATACTTACACAGGCACAAGGATCAGTTAGTTTCGATGCTATGTATGCCCTTGCAGATGAAGCACTAGCCAACAGTAAATCTGAAAGTGAATAAAAATGAGGAAGTCTCATAACTGAAACAAAGCCTTGAGATTCCTCGATTTCATAAAACCTTCCGCTAGGGAGGTGCAGATAAAAAAAAGAGGCTGAACTCATATGAGACAGCCTCTGTTTTTCTTAAGCCCTAACACTTAAGGTTTGATTTCTTTTTTGACCTTAGCAAAATCACCAGCCTTCACATAGACCATTTTGTTATGATCTATATGCTTATTCATAGCAGCATTGACCTCCTCTATTGTCAGATTGGATATTTTTTCTTCTAAAGATTTTTCCCACGACATTTTTCTATCTAGTCTAAGATTACTGCTTAACTTTCCAGTCAATCTGTTATCTTGAGATCTAGTAACATTTTGGGATTGTAACCAACCCTTTCTTGCTGCATCCAATTCTTCTTGTGTAAAACCATCCTTTACAACCTTGTCAATCTCTTCCTTGAAAGCAGCTTGCACTTTAGCAGAATTTTCTGGTGCTGATATTGCATAAGCACCAAAACTACCCCCGTCATCTTGCGACGAACCATTAAACCATGAACCTACACCGTAGCTTAGGCCTTCTTCTTGTCTTATTCTCGTAGCCAATCTAGAATTAAGAAATCCACCTCCTAGTATATAATTACCTATGACCATAGCTGCGTAATCCTGGTGCTCATCATTTACTTTGACTGGCATCCCAGCAAAAAACATGGCATTTGATTTGTCAGGTGTTTCTATGTTTTTATCAGCAGCTTTTATTTCGAGGTATGGATCTGTGATACGTTCATATTTAGTTTTGCTTTTCCAGCTGCTGTATTGTTTTTCGATCTTGCTCAAAATAGCGTCTTCATCAAAGTCACCGACTATAGAGAGAGTAGCGTTTTCTCCTCCATAAAATTCTGACCAAAATGCTTTTACTGCTTCTATGTTAAGTGCCTTAGTGTCTTCTATTTTCTCTTCTAGAGTAGGTTCATATCTTACATCGTCTTTGGGATATGGATTCAGTAATCTGCTAAATTCATTATATGCTCTGCCTTGAGGATCAGATAACCCTTCTTCCATATAAGACAATTCCTCTTCTTTCAATTTTTCAAATTCTGATGCATCAAAACTCGGATTCATAATCATATCATACACGAGGTCCATCACTTCAGGAAGGTGTTGGTTAATAGTCTCTATCGTCACATTAGCAGAAGTATTTCCACCAGTTATTCTTACTCGTGCTTTCAGCTCATCTAGCTTGTCTTGTATCGCTTGTCTTGAAAGAGTTGCCGTACCTTTATTCAGCATCATGGATGTAAAACTTGCGGCAGAGGCTTTACCCTTAAGGTCTGACGGGTTGCCGTACCTGAATCTGAAATTCATTTGTACAGCATCACCTCTGTTTTCCTTACTTAGCAAAGCATATTCAAGACCTGAATTAAGTGATCCTGATTTTGTCCTAGCGTCTATATTGTCTGGCGATGGATCAAATTCCTCACCTGCACTCACCTCAGCTTTACCTTTGTAATTGGCGACCAGATTCATCACATTAGGAGCATCAGGGATCTCTGCTCTCTGTGGATTTTGATCTGGAAGAAACATCCCTATCGTTCTATTAGAGGGTATGAAATATTTCTTTGCGACCTTTACTACATCTTCAGTAGTAACTTGTTCTACTCTGTCTCTAAAAAGGAAGAACAATCTCCAGTCACCAGCAGCTATGGACTCGCTGATTCTTAGACCTACTCTATCAGAACTATTATATGACAACTCCCAGTTTTTAATAATTCTAGACTTCGCTCTATCCACTTCTTCTTGAGTGGGTGGATTGTCTACAAGATCATCTAGCGTAGCTAGCATCTGATCCTTAGCTGCTGCTATGTCGTTATCTTTTCTGACATCAGCATTTAGATATATAAATCCTCCTTCTTTCAGTCCCGGCGCAAAGCCCCACTGAGAAGAAGCTAGTTTAGAATCCACAAGAGCTTTATACAATCTACCTCCAGGCTCACCGGTTAGTAATTCTTCTATAACTGATACGGCAGCATAATCAGAGTGAGGACCGGGAGGCGTATGATACACCACAGCTACAGATTGCACATCACCTACTCTTTTTAAGGTGACCAGTTTTTCTCCATCTTGTGTAGGCTCTTTAGTATAGGTAGGAATGAGCTCCCTGTCAGGTCTTGGAATTTTTCCAAAGTAACCATTGATGAGTTCTAGCGTTTGTTCAGGATCTATTTTTCCTGCCACAGTTAGTATCGCATTGTCTGGTTGGTAGTATTTTTTGTAGAATGCTTTTAATCTATCAATAGGCACATTCTCTAGATCTGACCTTGCTCCTATTGTCGTTTTTCCATAGTTATGCCATTGAAAGGCGGCGCTCATCACTCTCTTCATCAGCACGCTAGATGGATAGTTTTCACCGCGCTCATATTCGTTTCTTACTACTGTCATTTCACTGTCCAGATCTTCCTTTGCAATAAATGAATTTACCATCCTGTCAGATTCCATATCCAGAGCCCAGTTTAGATTTTCATCACTTGCAGTAAAGGTTTCATAATAGTTAGTTCTATCATACCAGGTTGTTCCATTAGGACGACAACCATGCTCAGTAAGTTCGGCAGGAATATCAGGGTGATCAGGAGTGCCTTTGAAAACTAAGTGTTCTAGAAGATGCGCCATACCCGTTTCTCCATAGCCTTCATGTCTTGATCCTACCATGTAGGTGACATTTACAGTAATGGTTGGTTTGGACTGGTCAGGGAAGAGCAGAACCTTCATTCCGTTTTTAAGTTGGTATTCGGTAATACCTTCTACCGATGCATTTTTTTTGACCCCTTCTGGTATTTTTATTTCTTGGCTTTTCAGTAATCCATTGAAAAAAATGGAAAGTATCAGTACTAGTGTAGTTGTAATGTATTTCATAAGTAGGAATAATTAAAAAATGAAGATTAACCGATTGGTTTGAAAGTATGTTTTTAGAAGAGCAAGACCAAATTATATATATGAATTAACATTATTTTTAGACCAGCAAAGCATAAACATATAATTGCAAACTCATCATGGATTTAAAAAATTATAGATTTCCTGTACTGGTTCTTGCAGTAGGATTTCTTACTTCTTGTAACACAGATATAGAGCCACTTGAGCAGGATTCTATTCATAGTCAGCTTGAGTTTGAAATTCTTTCTGCCAGCAAGACAGGCATACAGTTCTCAAATAATATTTCTGAAGACGAGAAAAAAAATTATTTCAATTTTGAGTACATATACAATGGAGGAGGGGTAGCTATAGGTGATATTAACAATGATGGACTCGAGGATATTTATTTTTCAGGAAATGAAGTCTCCAATAAGCTTTATCTCAATAAAGGCAACATGGAGTTCGAAGATATCACAGATTCGGCAGGTGTTGGATTAAAATCTGGTTGGAAGACTGGTGTCAATATGGTAGATATCAATGCAGACGGCTATCTAGACATTCATGTTTGTCGTTCTGGCTGGACAACTTTGGATCCAGAATTGAGAAGAAATGTATTTTACATAAACATGAAGAACAACACCTTCGTAGATGTCGCTACATCTTGTGGCCTTAACGATGATGGCTATTCTATACAGGCCTCATTCTTTGATTATGATAAAGATGGCGATTTAGATATTTATTTAACGAATCACCCCTTTCTCTATGACCTAGAGTTAAATGAACGACTAGCAAAAAGAAAGAATCCAGATGAAGCTGCTAGAGATAAGTTGTTTAGAAATGAAGGCAACCTGAAGTTTACAGAAGTTTCTAAGCAAGCAGGAATATTTAACTATGGCCATGGCTTGAGTCTAGTTACAGCGGATTTGAATAATGATTCGTGGGTAGACATCTATGTGACTAACGATTATAAAGAGCCAGACTATCTTTATATCAATAATGGTGATGGAACATTTACAGATCAAGTGAAAGACCTCACTAACCATATTGCTTTTAATGCGATGGGCCTAGATGTAGCTGACCTAAACAATGATCTTAAAGAGGATATATATATCACTGAAATGCTCCCTAGTGATTATAAAAGATCTAAGACCAATATGGCTTCTATGGATGTAAAAACTTTTGAAGGTATGAAGGCCTTAGGGCTCCACTATCAGTATATGCATAATATAATGTTGATTAACAAGGGTTACAAAAAATATATTGATGTTTCCCAAATGACGAATACAGCTAAAACTGATTGGAGCTGGTCTTGCCTGATAGCGGATTTAGATAACGATATGGATCGAGATATTTTCGTGGCTAACGGTAATAAAAGAGACGTTTTTGATAAAGACTATAAAACCAAAGCAAATGAGAAAGCTGCCTTAAATGCTGGGCAATTATCTCTAGAGCAGTTGTATGAGTTGATGCCTGCTACTAAGTTGCCAAACCATCTTTTTCAAAACAAGGGTGATTTGGTTTTTGATGATGTTTCAAAAAGTAGTGGGTTAGCTCAGACAACTTTATCACAAGGAGGAGCGGTGGCAGACTTGGATAATGATGGTGATCTAGATATAGTCATAAACAATTTGGACGAAATATCTATGGTCATAGAAAACCAGACTGATGCACAAAATTATTTAAAGATAAAATTAAAGGGAGCAGGTCTGAACTCCTCTGGACACAATGCAAAGATTTCAATAGCGACAGGAAAGGACAAGCAATATTTTGAAGTCAAAACTACCAGAGGTTATTTGTCTGCTTCCAGCCCTATCATCCATTTCGGTTTAGGAAATAATGACCATGTCTCGACAATTAAAGTCGATTGGCTATCAGGAAAGACTACTGTACTAACCGATGTTCAAGCTAATCAGACTATAGAAATAGCTGAAGCAAATGCTATTAAAAATACTGTAGTAGCTGTTGATTCTAGATTAGAGTCTCCTTTTTTCAAAAAAGGAAAGATCAATTCAACTTTTAAACACAAAGAATTACCCTACAATGATTATAAGTCCCAAGTCCTATTGCCACATAAGTTCTCGCAGCTAGGACCTTTTATGTCTAAAGGTGATGTAGATGGTGATGGCCTACAAGATGTATTCATAGGTGGTGCTAGAGGTCAGTCTGGTGTAATTTTGAAACAGAATAAAGATGGTTCGTTCTCTGAAAAGAGCATAGCTGCCTTGTCTGATGACAAAGCTTACGAGGATTTAGGTAGTGACCTACAGGATTACGACGGTGATGGCGATTTGGACCTTTTCGTTGTAAGTGGAGGGAACGAATTTCCAGCCAAGTCTCCTATGTATGTCGATAGATTATATCTGAATAATGGCAAAGGAAACTTTAGCCGAAAGGTGGACCTTTTCCAAAACGTTTCTAGTGGCATGAGTATTTCTAGTTGTGATTTTGATAAAGATGGAGATATGGATGTCTTTATAGGTGGTAGGATATTTCCTGAACATTATCCATATCCCACCCCTAATGTTTTATTGGTTAATGATGGCAAAGCTAACTTTACTGAGGTTGCCTATGCACAAGGTCAGGGGCTCAATATCACGGGGATGGTGACTTCATCAGTTTGGTCAGATATAGATTTGGATGGTGATGACGATTTGATATTAGTAGGGGAATGGATGCCTATTACAATCTTTGAGAATGATAATGGAGTTTTAAGAAATGCCACTGCTAAGTGGGGTCTAGAGCAGACCAGCGGTTGGTGGAATAAAATTATAGCTACAGACTATGATAATGATGGTGATGATGACTATGTAATTGGTAATCTGGGATTGAATCATAAATTCAAAGCTACTCCAGAAGAACCCTTCAAGGTTTACAGTGGAGATTATGACAGCAACGGATCTGTAGATATTGTTCTGGCTAAATATTACGAAGGGAAGGAGGTGCCCGTAAGAGGGAAGGAATGTTCCTCTGAGCAGATGCCTTTCGTAGATCAGAAATTCCCAACTTTTGCATCTTTTGCCTCAGCTAGTGTTCAGGATATAATAGGAACAGGAGGGCAAATGCGGGTAAACCTAGAGGCAAAAATGTTTGAGAGTATAGTAATGGAGAAAACAGCTCAGGGATTCGAATTATATCCATTGCCTAGAGTAGCCCAGGTTTCGCCTATTAATGGGATAATAAGTACAGATGTGAATGGAGATGGGTTGAAGGATCTTATAATCGCTGGTAACATGTATCAAACAGAAGCCGAGACGACTCGCGCTGATGCTTCAATAGGATTGGTATTGTTGCAAAAAGATTATGGTTTCGAGGCTATGAGAGTTGAGGATTCAGGATTCTTTGTTCCAGGAGATGCTAAAGACTTAATCATGGTCGAGCAAGGAAAGCGCAAGAGTTTCTTCGTTTCTGAGAATGACAATATTCCTCTGCTCTTCACCATGGGAAGATAATTCTTACTACTTTCCGATGCAGAAACTAGAGAATATGTTTTCTAGCAAATCGTCTGTATGTATTTCACCTGTAATAAGCCCAAGATAATGTAGGGCCTGCCTAATATCCATTGCTAAAAAATCACCGCTCACCTTATTGACCAGTCCATCAGCCACTCGTTCTAGAGCCTTTAAGGCATTTTGTAAAGAGTCATAATGTCTGACATTGGTAATCATCGTAAGATGCTTCGCCTCAGAGTTGTTTACTAATGATACTAATTGTTCTTTAATTAGAGCGAGATTCATTTTATTGATAGCTGAAATAGGCAGAATGTGTTCTGTAGCTATTAGTCCTTGCTTTGCATAGCTCTTTGGTTCTAAAGAAGGGTACAGGTCCATTTTATTTAGAATCAATAGTAGGTTACACTTGGGCCTATGGATTTCACGAAGATGTATCCAGGTGTCTTCTGGACTGGAGGTAGAGACATCTACCACAAATAGGATTACCTGTGCTGATGAAATTTTATCTAGGGTAATTTTTACACCTTGTTGTTCTATTTTGTTAGTGGAGTCTCTTAAGCCAGCTGTGTCAGTCAGTAAAAATTTGGTTCCCATAATATTGAGGTGGTCTTCTATACTGTCTCGAGTAGTGCCAGCTTCAGGAGACACTATAGCTCTTTCGGTTTTCAGGAGTGCATTAAGCAGGGTAGATTTACCTGCATTAGGTTTCCCTGCTATAACAACAGGTATTCCTGTCTTGAGGGAATTGCCTAGATTAAAAGAATCAGAAAGGACTCTAATGTTGTTGGATATTTGATTAACCGTGTCAGTGATTTCTGATCTCGAGGCAAATTCTACATCTTCTTCTCCAAAATCTAATTCTAGCTCTATAAGACTTGCAAAATCTATCAATTTTTTTCGGAGCTCTTTGAGATCATTTGAAAAACCACCACGTAATTGTTTTATGGCTATCGCATGTGAGGCGTCACTATCTGAAGCTATCAGGTCAGCGACTGCCTCTGCTTGAGAGAGATCAAGCTGACCATTAAGGAAAGCCCTCTTCGTAAATTCCCCATTTGTGGCAGGCCTTGCACCTATGTCCAAAAACAGTTTGATAACCTTTTCCAGAATAAACGGAGAGCCATGACAAGAAATTTCTACAGAGTCTTCCTTGGTATAGCTGGATGGCGCTTTGAAGATAGAGACTAGACAATCGTCTATGATCTCTAGGTTCGAGATTATTTGACCATAATGTATAGTATGAGAATTCTTAGAGCTTAATTTTTTTGAAAAAAGCTTTTCAGTAAGTTCTATACAACCTTTTCCTGATAGTCTAATTAGTCCCACTGCGCTTACTCCGGGTGGGGTTGCTAGTGCAATTATTATTTCGCTCGTTCCAGAAGGCATTTTGTATTCTTTTGCAATTAAAGAGAGAAGGTTATTCAAATGTAGCCTTCTCTTTTAAGTATCTTAAGCTCGATGCACAACTACTGATATTAAAAAAAAAATGCCCTTTTTACTTGAAACTCTATATTCTTCCTATATTTGCTAGGACGAAATCGTTCTAAGGAACAAATAAACTCGATCTCAATTTTAGTTAAAAGTCTGGTTATCAAGGTTATATGACGAAATTGCCTTGACTCTACAACCACACTTTAATCATTACTTGTATCTAGTTTATTTGACTTTGGGCTATTGGAAATTAATTTTTCAATTGTAATTCAAACTGAAATGATAAATAAACTCAATCTTACCCAGCTAAAATCGATTACAAAGTTTTTAGGCTTTACTTTCCTTTTTCTTATGTTGTCGAGTGCAAATATTGCTGCACAGTCTTTTTTGCCTGCTGACCAAGCTATCTCTGTATTGGAATCAGAAGTGCAAACTCAAAATCAAAATTTGGAAGGCCTAAATCCTTCGGATGCTGACTATAAGTCGGAGGCATTAATTATAGAAGCAAGGCTAGAGTCCTTAGATGCTCTGCTTGCTCATTTTCAAAACATTTCTTCTACTACAACTCCTTCTGGTGGACTACCTGCGGGATTATCACTTATTACGCCTTCTCTAGACGAAACTTTTTTAAGAGAGATGATTGTAAGCAGATCTCAAAATACTGCTGTAAGCGTAACGGAGTCGATGTATCAGAATGGTAATTACGGAACTGCTGAAAATGCAACTCTTCGCAATTATCTTTTTGCACTGATAACTAACTAATTAAGACATAAACTCAATCTCAATCACAAATTTTTCTCATGAAAATTATGATATACTCACGACTTAATAAAATGAGCTTTTTAAGCGCTTTTATTTGTGTTATAGGCCTTTTGGGCTTGCAAATGGATGGCCTAAATGCTCAAGGAGCAACCTGTGGTGCTGCGACAGCTGTGACTCCTGGGACAGGAATAGTTGCTCCTGGATTTGCGGGAAATATGGGCTCTATGGGTCCATATTGTGTAGGAACTGCCGCTACTGATGCCATTTGGTATTCTTTCACTCCTGCTGAATGCGGCGTAATGGAGGTTTCTTCAAATAATGATCCTGCATTAACAGATACAAGGGTTCATATTTATTCTGGCACTTGTTCTAATCTGACATGTATTGTCGGAGATGATGATGCAGGCGCTGGGTTTACGTCCATAGCTTCAGCAAATGTATATGCAGGTAAGCCGGTCTTGATACAGTGGGATGACAGGTGGTCAGACAGTGGATTTGTGTGGGATTTAAGTTTCACGCCAACTACATTGCCTCCAATTGTCACTGCATCTGCAGCTGGATGTGATTTAACTGTTGATTATCAGACTTGTGATGATCCATGGACAATAGAAATATGCGGTGAAGGAGTGCCTTCTGGTGATCCTTCTTGTATTGTTATAAATGGCTCGGCACCTTGTGGTATGGAGACTGTGGACATGTGTGCGGCTGGATTAACTGCGCAGACGGTTACAGTTACGATGAGTGGTGCTTCTGGGGTCTCAGCTCCAGCTTGTGCTCCGATAGCTGCCATGCCGGGTTGTATAGGAACTTCAGGTTGTGTGGTGGAAGCTCCTAGCGGAGGTACTCCTGCTGTTCTTCTTGATTTCGAATTTGCAATACCTCCGGGATTGTACACTTTTGGAGCCCCTAATCAATGGTTGATAGATTTTGATCAAACTGGTTCTTTCGGAACTGGACCTTGTGCTGCGGCAGGTGGTGTATTCTATCTCTTTGCTGAAACTTCTAACGCTACTTTGTCTAGTTTGCCTCTATGGACAGGCATAGATGTTACTTGTCAAAAGTCTATTGTTTTGCAATTTGACATGCATTCACGACCTAACAATTCTTCAGCAGGCCTCAATAATGCTATTGCATTTGAAGTTTCTGTCAATGGAGGACCTTGGATAAATGCATGGGATTATAATACTGCAGAGGATAAGAACTTTGATTTATCGGGACCTTTACAGGTTGACATCTGTGATCCATTTGTCCCTGTGCAGGCAATTTTGAATATTCCTGATCCTAGTGATGCTGTATGTCCGATGGCTCCAAGAACGATGGATATCAGAATTTCAACCATCGAGAATAATTGGTTTAATGATATTGCCTTTGATAATTTCGAATTATTGTATGATATAAATTTAGCTACTTGTCCAGTTGCTGATAATTGTGATGCAGCAGTCACTGGTTTTACTGTGATTACTGCACCGCCTAATTCATGTAGCACAGGAGTCGTTGAAATAGAGGCAACAGTTAATGCTTGTACAGTTTTAGAATATAGCATTGATGGCGGTCTTACATGGCAAGCTAGCCCAACATTTGAACTGCCTATAGGTATTACATCTGTCATTGTTAGAGATGCAAATAATCACTGTTGTGAGTCTGCTCCATTTGATGTTGAAGTAATAGGTGTTGCAACTCCTCCTGTTGCATTGTGTTCTGACATAACCTTAGCTCTAGGTGTTGATGGTTGTGCTGATATCACAACAGCAATGATAGATAATGGAAGTTCTGATCCTTGTGGAGATGTAACTCTTGAGTTGGACATAGATAATCTTTGTTGTAGCGATGCAAATCCTTCGATCGTAACTTTGACAGTTACAAGTTTAGCAACAACCCTTGTGTCTACTTGTGTTTCCGTAGTGACACTTGATATGTCAGCGGTTCCAGCACCTACTGCAGTTTGTAATGACATAACCGTTAATCTTGATGGTTCAGGAATGTATGTAATTGAGATTCCTTTTGTTGATGCGGGAAGTTCAGCAATTTGTGGTGACCCTATTTTAAGTATAGATGGAACTACTGAAGTAAGTTGTAGTGATTCTGGAGGTACTATTGTATTGACTGTAGTAGATCCGGTAACAGGTTTGATTTCTACTTGTACTTCAGTTGTAACTGTTAACGATGTATTCGCACCAGTAATTGCTTGTCCTGCGGACAAGACAATTCAGTTAGGACCAGGTTCTTGTGGAGAGTTAAGTGCTCAGTTGACACCTACTTTCTTTGAAAACTGTGGAGGCACAATAGAAAGAATATCTCCGGTTAATGATGTTTTTCAATCTATAGATTGTGATGGTGAAGGTGAACCAGTAACATATGCTTGGGTTGCGACAGATAATAGCGGTAATACAACTCTATGCTCATATGATGTGACATTGATTCCTTATGAAGGAGCATCTCCATATCTTAACTGTAATGACCATGTCAACGTAACAGTTAACGGAAGTTGCAATATAGAATTCAATGCAGACATGATGTTAGAAGGTGGCCCTTATGGTTGCTATGATTGTTTCCAAGTTACAGGCGAAGCAGTGCATACAGAAAGTGCTCTTGCGGAATTTATAGTTACCGTTACTGATCCTGTTACAGGAAACAGTTGTTGGGGAACAGTAACAGTAGAAGATAAGAATGATCCGACTGTAAATTGTGTAGACTGTACAGATCCAGATGTAACGGATCCAGCTTGTATATTCAATTGTACTGAAGAAAAGCTATTTACAACGTTTGTAGAAGAAGAGGGAAGATTTGGCTTTGACACAAGGTTGCTAGATGGTCTCATCCCAAGTGATGGAGAAGATTTTATAGGTGATTATGTCACTGATAATTGTGATGATGTACCTATGAGTGCTGGTTATAGTGATACATTCAGTCCTATAGGCAACTGTAGTGAAGGTACCTTA